>NZ_SDLI01000003.1:300000-491273 GCF_004123195.1 Ammoniphilus sp. CFH 90114 | reverse complement strand
AGTGTCCAAACTTAGGGGGCTAAGCCGATTTTTTATGGTGAGAAGCCCTGCTAGGGCTTCTCACCTATCATCTCTAATTTGTGATCTTGAATTTATCCTCGCTATAATGATTCACACTACCGCTAGAAGAAGCTACTTCCTTTTCCAGAAGTACGGCGCGCTCTTCGTCATTCCAGGATACCTTGTAACCTAATGATTCTGCCAATGCTCTTATCGGTAGATAGTTTTTCCCGTTATGAGTAAGCTCTGTTAAAGTGACATCCTTGCCATCCACACCTAACCCAAGCAACAGCTTGTCAGCCTCAACATAGCTTGTTCCATCTTGAATCAAGATTTGTGATGCGGTGAATGGATAAGCTAATTTATTAACCTTGAGGGTAAAGGTGCCTTTGCCCTCTGATTCTTTGGCTTGTGGCTTCTCCATAATAATACGAACAGCATCTACCCCAAGAACAGTACCTTCACGCGTATTATCCGCTCCTCCGTACATTTTTCCTGTTTCATAATCAAACATAACGGCTTGGACGTTTCCGATATTCTGTGGCGCTTCTTCAAACTGATGTCCTTTAGCTAGAAGTTCTAGAATGACATCTTGACTGATACCAGACTCCCAACGAACAGTAGGGTAGTTACTAGAGTAAATTCTTGGAGTCAGAATTGCTTCTTGAATGGGTAGATCATGATCAATGACGTTCATAATCGTTTGTGCGACGGATGTAATGATCGTTGGACCACCTGGGGATCCAACAGCCATGAAAGGTTGACCATCCTTCAAGACAAGAGTCGGAGTCATACTGCTTCGTGGACGCTTCCCTGGTTCTACTTGATTAACTCCACCAGGCGTTGCATCGAAGTCAGTCATTTCATTATTCAGCATGAGGCCATAACCCGGTACCATAATACCAGAACCAAACACAGCTTCAATTGTTGTGGTATAAGAAACTAGATTTCCCCACTTATCCATAACGGAGAAATGCGTCGTTTGACCAGTTGGGTTCTCTTCCTTTATGGTAGCAAAAGCAGGCTTTCCTTTATCCTCGAACGCCCAAGGATCTCCTTCCTTAACATCAGGATTCGCCTGTGCTGGGTTGATGAGTTCTCTTCTTTGATCAATATACGTCTTATTAATTAATCCCTTTTTCGGAACCGGATAGAAATCTTCATCAGCCATGTAAGCAGCACGATCGGCATAAGCCAAGTGCATAGATTCAATCAATCGGTGTAAGTAATCAGCAGAATTCACACCCATCTTCTTTACATCGTAGCCTTCCATTAACTGTAGAATCTGCAGGACAGTCAAACCACCGGAACTTGGAGGAGACATGGAAGCCACTTGATATCCACGATAATCCCCGATAACCGGCTCTCTTTCTTTGACCACATAATTATTTAAGTCTTCCATCGTCATCGTTCCGCCGCGCTTTTGAACTTCGGCGACTAAAGCTTCCCCGATTTCACCCTTATAGAAGACATCGGTTCCTTTTTCCTGAATGAGTTTAAGCGTCTTGGCTAATTCTGGCTGTACTAAGAAGTCGCCTTCCTTCTTCGTTACCCCATTAGGGATATACACATTGGCTGCCGTCTCGTATTGCTTTAGTTTATCAACATTCTCGTCTATGTACTGAGCCATGGACCAGTTTACCGTTATTCCTTTTTCCGCTTGCTCAATGGCTGGTTCGATTACTTCAGACAGCTTCATCGTTCCATATTTCTCTAAAGCTGTCTCTACACCCTTAAGTGTACCTGGTACTCCAACTGCTTTCCCGCTTGTATGACGTTCAAACCATGGAGTAGGTTTTCCATTTTCGTCTAAGAATAGTTCAGGAGTAACATTCTTCGGGGCCATCTCCCGGCTATCAAGGATCTTAATTTTGTTTTCGTCCTTTAAATAAACCATGAGAAAACCACCGCCACCGATTCCTGACATCATCGGCTCAACCACATTCAGCGAGAGTTGAATAGCTGCTGCGGCATCGACAGCATTACCACCTTTTTCTAACATCTTCATGCCTGCCTCTGCAGCCAGTGGGTGAGCAACAGCGACAATCCCCTCTGTGGCCGCTTCCATAGATGGGTCTACTCCAGGCACACTTGCCATAGCTGGTGTCACCAGAGAGAAGAAGGTGAAGCTAGCTGCGACCAAGCTCTTTAACTTTTTCATGTATATTCCTCCTCTTTCTTTCCCTGGCAATATATTACTGCAAATATACCCTTAGGACAAGCATATTATTTGAATTTAATAAATTTTTACTAAATTCAACATTATTCTACATTACCCCCTATATTTCGCAAAAAAATCTTGCAGTGCCACCTGCAAAAGATCCGATTTGTTCAATCTTTCTTGAGTCGCAAACCGATCAAATTCTTCTATTATATCAATTGGAATGACGAAAGTTTTCTTTTCCTTTTGATGGCTTTCATAATGAGGTAGGTTCTTCACTTGTTTATATAGACTCCGATCCCCCTGATCTTCAGGCGATCTTCCTCTCCACTCCTCGAGCATGAACCTCACATCTTGCAACTCGTCAGGTGACAGGCACTCATGTGATAATTCGATAGGAATCTCAGGTGCGTACGGAACAACCGGAGTAATATTGTGATTACCATAGATTACATTTGCTGTATTTAGATCTTCTGTTATCGTCAGCGTGACAGGTTCTTCTCCTGCCCCTCTCCATAACCATTGCTTCTTATCTTTATCATATTGATAACCTAAGTGATTTAAACGCCTAGAGATCGTTCTCCTATGTATACCTAACCTATCGCAAATCGTTGTCATAGACTCCCCGCCGGCTAACTTCTGAAACAACTCCCCAATCAACAATAAAATCCCCTCCTTATTTATATTGTAATACATAATAATATCTAGATTACCATATATTACTTTCCTTTTCATGCTCCGCCCCAAAATAAAAGAAGCCGCAGGTTCCTCTCCCCTACCGCTTCTTGCTAATATTATTCTCCATCTTCATCAATTGGCTCACCAATCAGCTTCGCTGTGTAAATCTCTGCTTGGTCATTATACGCCATAAAAGTTCCAACCATATTTCCATTGTCATCTTCAATTCGAATATTTTCCCCTTCAACCCAAAGATGGTATTGATCACACAAGCTCGTTAAATCCTTCATAAAGTCACGCAAGCTATCGCTCGACATCTTCCATGCCTCCTTTTATTGAACACGTAACAACATTCCTTAGTATAGAATCTCAAAAACCGGGGGCTCTTATCCACAGTAAAACCCCATATTTCAACAAAAATTTTCACGTCACAAATTTGTTACAATTTCTTGTTTGTAATCATTCCATGTATATGGTATAATTATCCTAAAAAATAAAATAATTCGGGAGGTCTTCTTATGAACCAACCTTTAACTCAAGTCCTCAACAAGCAAATTGCAAACTGGAGCGTGCTATACATCAAGTTACATAATTACCATTGGTATGTGAAAGGACCTCAATTCTTCACTCTACATGCTAAGTTTGAAGAATTCTATACAGAAGCATCCCTACATATTGATGAGCTAGCAGAACGTCTACTCGCTTTAGGTGGACAACCGGTAGCCACAATGAAAAATATTCTGGCTCTTTCCTCTGTTCAAGAAGCGTCCGGTGAGGAAACAGCCGAGAAAATGGTAGAATCCATCATCGAAGACTTTACTCAATTACTTGGTGAACTTAAAGAAGGAATGGGTATTGCAGATGAAGAGAATGATGAAACAACAGGGGATATGCTTCTTGCTATCTTCTCTAGCCTAGAGAAGCATGTATGGATGTTGCGTGCTTTCTCCGGTAAATAAGGAAGCGTAGATCCCTACCGAAGGTATACTTAACCGTTGCCTTCGTTTTTTTTTATCCTTTTTGTCCTAATTCCAAGGAACATCTATCCATTTTTCGAGTCTAATTAAATAGGAGATTAATAGAAAAAGGAGGACATCATGTGCTTACTAAAGACTACCTCGCGAAAGCAGGAAAATGGGGCTGCGTTTTTCTACTATCGGTATCCCTGCTCTTTCCGGCCGCTACCTATGCCAACTCTGCCAACCCTGACCAGGCCATCTCCGTGAAGCTCGTGAATTTTATCGGAAATCCCAATCGGCTAACCTTGGAGTTAAGTGGTGAATATTTCCTTTCAGGTGCATCTTTATCACTATCGCAAGGGGTGTATGAATTACGTGTTGAGAACAATGCCATCTCCCTCTACCACAATGGACAAGCTCTCTCCACTGGTCAACCCCATTTGAGCCTGCAGCCTAGCTCAAATGAACAAATCCTGAAACTTGGGCACCGCTCTTACCTCGGTACCATGAATTTTACCTTAGAGAACGGAACGACCATCCGTCCTGTCAATACCCTCTCCATTGAAAACTATGTAAAAGGGGTTATTCCCAATGAAATGCCTGCCTCTTGGAACATTGAAGCACAGAAGGCTCAAGCCATCGCCATTCGAACTTACGCCATGCGCCGTCAACATCAGGTGATTGATGATACCACGAACTTTCAAGTCTATGGCGGTCACCATAACTATGTCACGAGTATTCGTGCCGTAGACGAAACGCGAGGACAAGTATTGAATTATCAAGGTGAACTTGTTGAAGCTGTCTATTCCTCGAGTAATGGCGGGAAAACAGAAGCAAGCGGAAGCCTCTGGAAACCCGTTGAATACTTGTTAGCGCAAGTTGATCCTTATGATCCGAAGAACCCTTGGACCATTAAGCTTTCTAAACAACAGATAGATCTTTCACAGCTCGATCTGTCGCTCTCTCAATTATGGTGGACCACCACAAGAGAACAAGATTTCACCCTGATGAGCCATATTAAAGTCTGGCTGCAACAAAACGGATGGGCGGGCAAGGATATCAAGATTTACTCCATCCCGACATTGGAATGGGCCAACGTAAAAACAGGTGGCGACAGAGAAACGATGGCTATGATCAGCATTGACTTTCTTACACGAGATAGTCTAGGGAATATCGAGGTGGCTAAATTTGAACGCTCTAACCTTCCTCTAGCTGAGCTTCGAAAGATGCTTGGCGGAAACCAAGTGATGAAAAGCTTTTATGTCGATCCCATCATCGATCACGGAGATGCCTTCACTGTTCAAGGAAAAGGATTTGGACACGGGGTAGGAATGAGCCAATATGGGGCTAAGTCTATGGCTGATCAGGGACTGAAGGTGGAAAGGATTATTAGCTTTTATTATCCCGGTACCACCTTATCGCAAGCCAATATTGTCCCAGTGACAACCGTAGCGGCAGCTTCCCTGTCTACCGTATCGACGCAAACAACATCACATAAGGCAGTTCCCTTGGCAGCTATGACAGCCCCAGCCCTGTCAGCTAAACCCTTGGGAGTGAAGCCAGAAGAAAAACCAAAGCCTGTCGTCGTCTCTCGTTCGTCCACTCCAACCGTTCAAGGAAAAATCCATTCCACCGTTGTTGTTGGCGTTCGGACAACCCCGTCCTTCCAAGCCAAACCCCATTCGACGGTGAAGAACGGCCAAGCTATTCAAGTAATTGGTAAACAAAATCGTTGGATTCAAATTCGAGCAGGAAACATTACGGGCTTTGTTCCAGACAATTACGTACAAATCTCAAAATGATCGAGTGTGACGTACGTCACACCATCTCTGACCCTACCCTGCTAAGATAAGAGTATCAAAAATCATGAGGAGTGAATCGGATGACACTCGTAAACGTAACGGAAGCTTTTTTACAGTGTGAACACCCATTTTACAAAGAAGTTGAAATTGATAATTCGGAAGTAAATTGTGTAGTGTACAGCTCTGTTACGTCTTATCAGACAACAATACAACTTCCCGTTGTGAATTTCGAAGCTGCTATGCATAACCTTTCGCTCCAGCTCATCCGATTACGCTCTCATGAACTGTGGAATCAGCAACAGAATATTGAGCAACAAATGTAAAAAGGGACGTATGGAGCCTTGGGGGAGGTTTCTAACGTTTATATAAGGAATGCATGAAAGGGGCAGATATTTCTGCCTCTTTTCGCATTTTTATACGTAACAAATTCAAATCTACACAGTGGTCAATTTTTATGATAAAATTCATATAATAGGCAATAACCCATTATATCTGAAGGATCGGTGATGAAGAGTTTGAGTCTGTCTAAAGGCGAAATAAAACGCCAAAAAATACTGGGAGCCGTTGTCAGTTTTGTCCAGACGAATGAGGGCTCACCTACCGTTCAGAATATTATGGAAATTACAGGGATTCGTTCTTTCAACACAGTCTCTCGTCATTTGAAGACATTGCAGCAAGAAGGTTTCCTTGAATGGGAACCAGGCGCGAACGGGAGAATTACAGTTCTAGATAACATTCAATAGACCAATAGGTGCAAGCCTCACAATAAGCGGAGATTCTCCGCTTATTTTCATTAGAGGCCTGTTATCCTCTTTATATTTTAAATCGGTTGACTTGCTCCTGAAGCTGCTGAGCCATCTGAGCTAACATATCAGAAGCTGTATTAATCTCTTGCATCGTTGCCGTTTGTTGTTCTGAAGCGGCCGCCATTTCTTCTGTATCCGCAGAAGCCACTTCCGCTAACTGGGCAATGAGTTCCCCTGCTGTCACTACATCTTCTGAACCCATGGCAATGTCTTCTGCGTGGTGGGTTACTTCTTCAATTTGCAGTTTGACGTCATCTATAGCATGAATGATCTGTCCGAAGGAGCGAGTGGCTTCCTCTACTACTTCTTTTCCTTTACCTACTGCTAGACTGCTTTCCCCCATCGACCCAACCGCTTGAATAATTTCGTAATTGATATGAGAGAGCAGACTTGAGATCTCTTCAGCCGAAACCTTGGACTGTTCGGCAAGTTTGCGAACCTCCTGAGCTACTACAGCAAACCCTCGTCCATGTTCCCCAGCCCGTGCGGCTTCAATCGCAGCATTAAGGGACAACAAATTGGTTTGCTGACTTATCTCATGAATGGTGTTGACGATACCGCTGATCACAGAGGATTGCTCACCTAGCTCACGAATCACTTGCTCCGTTCTCTTCACCTTTTCTGATATACTGACCATCTGCTCTACCACTTGCTTAAGATTAGCTTCTCCAACATGAGCATGCTGGGTTGCAACCTCGGAATCGCGATTCACTTTCAACACATTTTCCGTGATGCGTTTTACTTTATGATTCATTGAATTAATTTTCCCAATCGTGGATTGAACACTGTCTACTTGGCTCTCCGATCCCCTCGCAATCTCTTGGGAGGCGACAGCAATTTGCTCTGTGGCTTTCGCACTCTCATGTGCACTCGCCGTCAACTCTTCTGAAGAAGCTGCTACTTGTTCAGATACTTCGTGTACTTCTCGAAGCATTGTACGGAAGTGTCCCATCATGCGGTTAAACATTTCCGAGAGGGCCCCTATTTCATCCTTACATTTCGGCTTAACTTGAACCGTTAAGTCTCCTTCTTCTGCTTTTTTCATCGCCTGAACCAATTGAGACATCGGTCGAACAATCTGTTGAACGACAACAAAACCGACAGCCAAGGCCAGTACAGCACCTAGAACACTGATAATTTGTAAGTTTCGCTTAATTTTGGTTACAGGAGTCATTAGATCTTTTAGATAGCTTCCGATTACAATGGTATGCCCATTCGATAAGGACTGGAATGCAGCAACCTTCGTTTCCCCCTGCCAATCGTATTCCACATATCCTACTTTCTCCTTAAGGATCTGTTGCATAAACTTCTCTTGGGACAGATTTTGGCCTCTCGTCTGAGGATCAGGGTGAATAAGGATCTTTCCTTCTGCATCCACAAGGTAGGCGTAGCCTTTCATCCCTTGAGGTTGGTAGTACCTTTCTTGAACCTCGTGAACAATTGGCTCCACCTTATCGAGTGACGACGAAGTAACTAAAGAACCGTTGATTTCTTGAGCTTTTATATGAGTCATATACTTCAAGTCCTCAACGGTTAGCTGATAAACGGCTTGGTAAGCATTCACATAGGTAAGATAGCCAACGGCTAAAACCGGAATCAAGGTGATAATCAAGACAGTCGAAATAAGCTTTACCATAATTGGTTGGTTATTTATCCATTTGTACATTCCACTTCCTCCTATCCACTTAGAAATAATATTTCTATTGTAATAGGAAAAAGTACCCAGTTGTGTGAAATTTATCACACATGAAAAAAACGCTCCCTTAACGGGAACGTCATACCTCTCCTATTTCTTTTCTATGGTTTTTTCGTAAGCTGCTTTTCCTTATAATATTTAACTGCTCCTGAATGATAAGGAACGGCCATATACGTCCATGCGGTCTGTAATTCAATTTCCTTCGCAGCATCATGATGCTGGGCTAACTCTTCTAAGTGTTCAAACATAGCCCTTGTTAATTGATACACTCTCTCCTCGGATAGATCATTTCGCACTAGCATGAGGTTTTGAATAGCCACTGTAGGAATGGCTTTTCCATTCATATAGGTTCCAACCGGTATTTCGGACAGTTTAAAGAACGGAAACGTCTCTGCAAGTGCTCTTGCCTCTTCAACAGGAATAGGTACAATCCGTACATTATGAGTTTTCATCAGCTCAATAACGGAGGGGTTAGGCAATCCTGACGTCACGAAGGCTGCATCAATGGTGCGTTGGCGTAGTTGGTCGATGGCTTCCGCATAAGATAAATAATAAGGTTCTATATCTTTATAGCTGATGCCGTGTCCTTGCAGAAGTAACCTTGAATTGGCCTCTACTCCGCTGTTAGGTGCCCCTACTCCAACTTTCCTTCCTTTTAAATCACGAATGGACTGAATCGGGCTATCGATTAATGTTACCACTTGGACATAGTTCGGGTAGAGAGCAGCCATAGCCCGTAACTCAACGAAGGGTCCTTCTGTTCGGAAGGGATCCTCTCCCATGTAGGCAAACGAAGCCACATCAGCCATACCAAAAGCAAGTTCCACCTTATTATCCATTAGGAGTTGAATATTCTCAACCGTACCATCGGTGGAACGTACGGAGGTTGGCTGACCGAAATTGGATTCGTAAATATTCATTAAACCCGTACCAATCGTATAGTAAGGTCCATGAGGTCCGCCCGTCGCAATTGAAATGATTTCTTCTTGTTTAGAAGGGATACTCGGCTGATCTTGAGAACAGGATGTCAGCCATAACGAACAAAGCAGAAAAAACAACCATTTTCTCATTGATTAATCCGCTCCATCCTCTTCTTTGTATTTTTTCAATTTATCGCGCAGTCCTCTTTCGCTAATGCCAAGTTGGTCGGCCGTCCGTTTCCGATGATCTAAACATTGCTCTAAGGTATATAGGATATATCTTTTCTCCACTTCTTCTAGCAATAACCCCGATGGGAAGAAAATCCCTTCTAACGCCTCTTCTCCATTTGCCCCTTTTCTCTCGTTTCTTCCCACACCGAACTGCGCGGGAAGATCCTTCGCATCCAACATCTCTCTATCTGCTAAGGCTACAGCATACTCTAGAATATTGGAGAGTTCTCTAACATTCCCTGGATAAGAGTACCGATAAAGCAAGTCCTTCGCTTGATGAGATAAAGTTAAGCTCTTGCGATTCATTCTTAGCGCATACATCTCTAAGAAATGCTCAATCATCAGCGGAATATCCTCCGCCCGTTCTCGGAGTGGCGGCAGGCTGACCGGAATGACATTGAGTCGGTAATACAAGTCCTCCCTGAAGTTACCCTTTTGCACTTCCTCGTAGAGATCTCTATTCGTAGCCGATATAATCCGCACGTCCACTTCCTTTCTCTGTGCTGATCCTAACGGAGTAATCTCCCTCTCCTGAATTACTCGCAAAATTTTAGCCTGCAGATTTAACGGCATTTCCCCAATTTCATCCAGAAAGATCGTACCTTGATGAGATTGTTCGAACAATCCTGCTTTCCGTGTGGAAGCTCCGGTAAAAGCTCCCTTCTCATACCCAAACAACTCACTCTCCAGAAGGTTCTCAGGGATAGCCGCGCAATTGATAACGGAAAAAGGACGCTCTTTCCTCGCTCCATGATAGTGAATCGCCTTCGCCACTAATTCCTTGCCTGTCCCACTTTCTCCCATGACTAATACGTTAGAATCGATGTCCTTTACCTTACGTATCAACTCAAAGAGATTCTGCATTTTAGGGCTCTGTCCGATGATTCCGGCATATCCTACTTGAGGATGGACCACGGAATTTAAGCGTCGAAACTGTAACCCTTTTTCAATCAGGAGCTTTAGTTCTTCGAGGTTCAGTGGTTTCGATAAATATTGATAAGCTCCCTCTTTCATTGCTCGTACGGAGGTTTCGATGTTGCCATAGGCTGTCATCATAATGATGACGACATCCCTTCGAATTTCCTTTAGCTTTGGTATTAATTCAAGCCCATTATCATTTCCTATTCTTAGGTCGAGCAGTACCCCATCAATCGATTGCTCCTTCATGATGGCAAGGCCATCTTCCGCCTCCGTCGCCGTAAAAACCTCGTAATCATCCTCAAGTGCGAATCGTACAGAAGAGCAAATCGCCTGTTCATCATCTATGACAAGAATCTTCATTATGATCGCCCCTCCCTTGGAAATTTTAATGTGATTGTTGTTCCCTCTCCTTCTTGGGACATCACTTCAATTTCACCACCATGCTCTACCATGATATTGTAGCTGATATACAGACCTAACCCCACACCATTTCCTTTTGTCGTAAAAAAGGGCTGAAACATGTTATCAATCTGGATTTTTGTCATCCCTTTACCCGTATCTGCAACTTTTAAGTAGCTGTATTCTTCATCTTCACGCGATGTGATGGTGATCTTCTTGGTTGGCTGATCCTCTAGAGCATCGATAGCATTAGAGATGAGGTTAATCAGCACTTGCCTCACACGCTGACGATCTCCAAACACGGTCGAGGCCTCTTCAAAATGGATCTCAAAATTAATTTCATGCTCCGTACTAATCTTGAAAGAACGAATGATAGATGAAAGGAGCTCGTTCCATTCCACCGATTCCTTCACCGGCTCTTTTTTTCTTGTATAGTCGAGTAGTTCCTCTACGAGATGATTTAACCGGTTCATCTCGGCGGGCACATGCTTAATGAGCTCTTCACGGAAACGTGGATCCTCCACTTTCTTGGGCAAAACATCGATAAACATCTTCATTGATGTCAGCGGATTACGGAGCTCATGCGCAATTCCCGCTACTAATTGCCCTAGTGCTCGCAGCTTTTCTTGTATCCTTAGCTTCTCCTGAAGCTGAATTTGTTCCGTTCGGTCCTGCAAACTAATAATCCAGCCACCCGAGCCATCTTCCAGTAGAGCCACGTAGTAATAAATATATTGCGTACCGGAGGAATTCCCCCAGACCAATTCACCACTCTGACCCTGCCCAGGTTGAGTCTTGTCCAAGACTAGAGAAAGATCACAAAGCTGAGGGGACGAATCGAGTGGCAAGTCCTTGATGTTAGGGTTGGTTCCTAGTATCTCGGAAGCCCGGCGATTCATTAGGGTAATCTTGCGGTCTTTGTCACACGTGAGAATACCATTATCCACTCTCTCCAATACTTCACGTTGAAAAGTCAGATAGTGAGTGAGGACCCTTGTTTGCTTGTCCACTTCTCTCTTCAGTCGCTTATTCCAAATTGTAATTAATGAGATGATTATGATGGCGATCATCGAGATCCAGGCAAGCAGCCAGGCTGTTCGCTGCCACCAGATAGCTTGCTGGTTATAAGGCTCAAACCAATAGTTATAAATCGTTCGATACTCCTTGGTTTGTCTTATTTTCTGCAGACTTTGATTGATGGCAGTCAGAAGCTCCAGATTTCCTTCCCGAACCGCGAATGAATACTCGGAAGGCTGAATGAAGCTGAGTCGGATATCATAGTCTTCAACCACTTGATTCTGTTCAAGCAGATATTGAGCTGTCCACCGATTTCCAATAAAAGCATCTGCCCGTTCGAGGAAAAGCATACGCATAGCATGAGGCTCACTTGAAGTTACATTCATCTTGACCTGCCTTACATTATCCAGCATCTCTCTTGCCGCTGTTCCTCGCTGCACAGCCACGACTCTTCCCTTGAGATCCGTGATATCATAGATCGTTTTATCTTCTTTAGGTACGATAAGGGCTTCTGACATGGTAAAAATAGACTCAGAAAAGTCAAACATCTGTTCATAGGAGCCACGATATTTCATACCTAAGATCACATCTACATACCCTTGTTGCAGCTGAGGCAAAAATTGTTCTGCATGAAGGGGAATAAACTCCAGTTCCCACCCAGAATTCCGGGCAATTCGATACATTAAATCAGCATTATAGCCTGCTGGGCTTCCATCCTCACTAATAAAGGAAAACGGAGGCAAATTTGGGTCAAACCCTACCTTTACCTTTTTCCACTCTTCTCCATACCCTTTCTCCGTGAATAACATGAGGAGGAATAAGGCAAGGAGGAAAAACCGCTTTCTCATTTCGACCCCCTATGGATAAAAGGGAATTATCTTGCTCATGAACATCACAGCAAGACAATTCCCCTTTGATTATGCTTCTATTGTATTCTCTTTTCTTCTAGAGAACAACTGGCCACCTATAACCGTAAGTACAATCACTAATCCAAGAATATCCGTTATCGTTTCTGGTACGATCATCATCAAAGCTCCCGCTCCGAGGATCAATCGACTGATCATGTTAAGGTTCTTCGCGAAGTAACCTTCAACCGCTGCACTCAAGGCTATAACACCGACAACTGAAGTAAAGGTTACCATGATAATATCAATCACTGGGGGCATAGGGAATTCTTTTGCATTCGCTGCAAGCCCAGTAGGATCAATCATCAACATGGTCGGGTTGTAGACAAACAAGTACGGTACGATAAACCCGGCAATCGCCAGTTTCAAAGACTGGAATCCAGTCTTCATTGGGTCCCCACCAGCAATACCCGCTCCTGCAAAGGCAGCAAGGGCAACTGGAGGCGTGATGTTAGCGAAGATTCCGAAGTAGAATACAAACATATGGGCTACTAATACTGGAATTCCGAAATCAGCAAGGGCCGGCGCTGCCATCGTAGCCGTAATAATATAACATGGAATAGATGGTAAACCCATACCCAAAATCATGGACGCAATCATCGTAAAGAATAGCGTCAAGAAAAGTGATCCTTGTCCTAAGTCCATAATGGAAGAGGTCATAACATTACCAAAGCTTGTTAGGTTTACGACTCCAATAACAACTCCAACTACAGCACAGGCAATCATGGTGGATAATGATCCCTTAGCACCCTCTTCTAAGGCTTGCAAGATATCCTTAACCGTCATTCTCGTTTCTTTACGCAGCATACTCACAAGTATAGTAATACCGATTGTATAAAAAGCTGCGTATCCAATAGGCATGCTGATATACAAGAAGTAAACAAGAGCTACAATTGGCAATAACAAGTGCCCACGCTCTTTTAATACTTGTTTGATTTGGGGTAATCGATCTTTTTCTACCCCTTTTAAGTCTTCCTTCCCTGCACGGAAGTGGACCTGAGCTATAACACCTAAGTAATAAAGCAGAGCAGGCAATAGGGCAGCTAAGGCAATCGTACCGTAGCTTACGCCTGTAGTTTCCGCCATAATAAAGGCACTTGCTCCCATGATTGGAGGAAGAATTTGACCACCAACCGATGCACTTGCTTCTACCGCACCAGCAAACTCTTTACGATAGCCGATTTTCTTCATAAGCGGGATGGTGAAGGCTCCTGTTCCAACCACATTGGCCACAGCCGCTCCATTAATACTTCCCATAAATCCACTAGAGATAACGGCAACCTTAGCAGGTCCTCCTTGCTTATGGCCCGCTAAGGCTAAGGCTAAGTCATTAAAGAGCTGGCCCATTCCTGACTTCGCTAAGAAAGATCCAAACAAGATGAATAGGAAGATAAAGTTCACAGACGCTCCGATCGTAGAGGAGAACAGACCGTCTGTTTTTAAGTACAGCTGTCCGAATATATCACCCAAGTCATATGGACGCGTCAACAATTTATCTGGCATAAATTCAAGATGACTGATAAATGGATAAGCTAAGAAAATCAAGGCGAGGATAGGAAGAATTAGTCCGGTAATCCTTCTTGATCCTTCTATAACAAGTACGACCGTTAATATCGCAAAAACGATGTCGAGTGTGGTAGGAACACCACCTCTTGTGGTCATAATGTCCTGATATTCTACAAGGATATATCCCGTTGATGCTAGGGACAGGAAGAACATCAACCAATCAAGCGGGGAAATTCGATCACGTGTGGATTTCTTGCCCGCAGGATAGATTAGAAAGATCAAGGCTACCCCTAATCCTACGTGAATGGCCCTTTGTTTAAGCTCCGGCATCGGAAAATAGGTATTGTATAAATGGAATAAAGAATAAATAATAGCCAATCCAGATACAAACAAGGCTAATTTGTTGTTCGTGAGTGTACGAACAACGGATTCACGGTCAAACTTTTCTAGTATTTCTTGTGAGTTAACTTCATTGTGTTCCTTGTTCATGATAATCCCTCCCTTTTAAGAAGATATATAGCATATTGATAGACTGGAAGGCTCACGGGCTTAATAACGACTTCGTTATAAGGCTCCACGATCTCGTAAAGCAATAAATCATGATTGTTTAGGTGCATCGTTGATTTTACTCTGGGAGATACGACAAGACGCAACTCATCCATCTTCCGATTAATCTCAACCTCAACATACCCATCCTCTGTTAATGATGATTTTCCAGATGAAGGAACACCAGCACCATACGTTTTAAATTGAGTTTTCGTAAGCAGAATCTGATTTCCTCTTCTTTCATAGAACTCTAGCCACTCTTCCTTTTCTACAGAATGAATCCATCCTATCGAAAAGGCTTCATCACTTAAGTAGATGATGTTCTCCTGAAAGCTAACCTCCGTCTTATGATGAGGAAAGAAGAAAAGAAGGGACAAAATGAGAATTGCCCCTATTCCTAGCTTACTTCTTTTCATTATAGAACTTCTCTGCACCTGGGTGTAAAGGTGCTACTAGACCCTTTTGAGCTGCTTCTAAAGAGATATCCTTCGCAGCTTGGTGAGCATTAGCTAAAGAATCTAAGTTTTCAAAGAAAGTCTTCGTCATCTTGTAAACATCATCTTCACTTAGGTCCGTACGTACAACAAGCGCGTTCATGATAGCCGCAGTTGGAATGTCTGCATCATTCTTATAAGTTCCAGCAGGTATTGTACCTGTTACGAAGTAGTTCTTTGTCTTCGCTAACTCTTCAATTGCAGCACCTTCGATTGGTACGATCTTAAGATCGAAGCTTTGTGCTAATTCCATCAAAGAAGCGTTCGGAATACCACTTGTTAAGAAAGCCGCGTCAATCTTACCTGCTTTCATACCATCAGCCGCTTCAGCATATCCAAGGTAATCTACTTGAATATCGTTGTACGTAATTCCATGAGCTTCTAGTAGATTACGGGCACTTACTTCAACCCCAGAGTTTTGCGCCCCAACAGCGATTCTCTTTCCTTTAAGATCTTCGAACTTTTCGATTCCTGTGCTTCCGGAAGTTACAACTTGTACATAGTTAGGATATAGAGCAGCGATTTGCTGAACATTTTCAACCTTCTCTGTAAAGCTTCCTTCTCCGTTAACCGCATCACTTAATACGTCACTCATAACGAAAGCCATTTCAACCTTTTCTTGCTTCATTAAATTGATATTTTCTACGGATGCACCAGTAGTTTGAGTCTTAGAGTTTACTCCATAAGTCTTGGAATAGATATCAGTTAAAGATGTTGCAATAATGTTATATGGACCGGAAGCTCCACCTGTGGCCACCGTAGCGAATTTCGTTTCTAACTTGTCAGATTCAGCTTCTTTTGCTTCAGCCGGTTGCTCTTGACCTGCTGGTGCACTGCTAGGAGCCGGAGTCTCTGTAGTTCCTCCACAAGCAGTAAGAACAGTACCTAGTAAAAATACAGTAGATAGCCCTGCAATTAATGGTTTTCTCATTTTGAAATCCCCCTTGTGTATGTTGTAAGCGTTTGTATTTCTCGACTAATATATAAAGCAAAAAGCGTGCCAAACACAGAAATGCGAACCCTAGCAGATTTCCTAACAGCAATCCGGCAGTTTTTGCCGTCATCCTGCAATTTATGCCGGAGAAAAGTGCCGATTTTGGTTTTGGGGTTGGTGTCTTTCTGTACACATATCAGTTGACAACGATTATCAATATTGGTATACTGTATACCATAAGGAATGAAACGAAAACAACACCCTAAGGAGGAATGACCTATGTTTAACATTTTATTCGGTAAAGGTGCAGAGAAACTAGCGGAGACAAAAGCAAAGCATCTTAATCATGCCATGAACTACACTAAGAATCATAAGAAGTAACAGGAGGTCTTGCTTGAGGAGTCGAGACGGGGACAGATAACCGGAGTTTTTCCGGTTATCTTGCGTTCAGGCCTAAAAACCGCCTTAATTAGGGGAGTTTTTTCCGCTATTACTCACGTAACACCAAATTTGACCCCGTTTTGAGTAATTAGAAGGAAATTGTTCCGTTATTCCTGGCCCAAAAGTCCTTGTTTCAGAAATAGGCGGAATTTCTCCCGTTACCCTACTCTTTCTCTTTGCTAGAGTTGATCTCAAGGATTCGATCAAGCTTATATAGCAACTCCTGATCCAATTCTTGTTTCCTCTTCATAAACCTGATAGCTGAGATAAGAAAGTATATTGCAAATGCATAAAGGACTATCGTTAGCAGAGGTATTCCCAGAGCAAAGACGCTAAACAACCCCGTATTTAAGTGACCCATCATAATCTCCCCTCCTTTTCCCTCCCATTTTAAACCATATTACCCTTTTTTTCATTCCCACTTTCCCGGAAAATAACAAAATTAAATATTCAGTTTATTTTATATCTTGACATTTATCTAGCTAGTAGTTAGTATAATGAGTAATATCAGTGGAACAAAGGGGAGTAGCTGTCAGGGCAACCTGAAACAAAGTCGTCAATTCGTGGATATTATTTCCTCCGGCTTTGTTGGTACATCATTTTGTACTTAGCAAGACCTTTGCCTTATGGCAAGGGTCTTTTCTTTTTGCCATAAGGGCCACCCAATATTACATAAGGAGAGGATCCGTTTTGTTTTTTGAACCTGAGTTTTGGATGGCCTTATTAACCATTATCGCCATTGACCTAGTTTTAGCAGGAGATAACGCCGTAGTTATTGCCCTTGCGAGCCGGAATCTGCCCCTTGAGCAGCGTAACAAAGCTATTTTATGGGGAACTTTTGGAGCCGTCATTATCCGTATCATTTTAACACTCGTAGCGGTTTGGTTAATGAAGGTTCCGCTCCTTCAGGCCATTGGTGGGCTATTGCTTATCTATGTCGCTATTAAACTCATGAAGAATGAAGAGGAAACGGAAGGTATTGTAGCTGGAATGACCCTAAGACAGGCCGTTCAGACCATTATTGTCGCCGACCTCATCATGGGACTTGACAATGTCTTGGCTATTGCAGGAGCGGCGCACGGGAATATGGTGCTAGTCGTCCTTGGGTTAGCCATTAGTGTCCCGATCGTCGTTTGGGGAAGTAAATGGATTTCTTCTTTGATGAATCGCTTCCCAATTATCGTTACCGTTGGGGCTGGTATTCTGGCCTATACCGCAGGAACCATGGTCATGCACGATAAGCTGGTTAACTCCTACATTACGTTCCCAGGTGCATCTTGGATCGTACCGATCGTTACGGTGGTCTTGGTTATTAGCATTGGGACCTTGCTGAACAAGAAGGCAAAGACTACAATCCAACACGACCAAAACAATCCAAAGGCTGTATAAAGGAAAAAAGAAGCTGCATCTAGGGATCTCGTCTCCCTTCATGCAGCTTCTTTCTTATGGTCTAAATTTTATCCCTTCCTGCAGGCAGGACTATAGTTACATCCTCTTCTTGATAGCACAGCTATAAAAAAAAGCGTTCCCATAAGGAACGCCAAACATTACAACCACTCAAACCCAACCGAGGAAAAGATAGGTACCTGTATTATATCAGTATTCTTGCCTTGCTATCGCGTGTAAAATTTCCTAACTTATTGCAGATTTTAACCTAATTTGATCTGCTAACATGGCGATAAACTCAGAGTTTGTAGGCTTACATTTCATTTTATTAACCGTATATCCAAACAAATGATTAATGGACTCCATATTTCCTCTTGACCAACCCACATCAATGGCATGACGGATCGCTCTTTCTACCCTTGCTGGGGTGGTATTATATTTCTTAGCAAGATCTGGGTAGAGAACCTTCGTAATCGAGCCCAATAATTCAATATCGTTATACACCATCGTAATGGCTTCCCTTATATACAGATAACCCTTAATATGAGCTGGGATCCCCATTTCAACTAGATAAGAGGTAATCACTTGATCCAATGACTTCCCATTGGAAGGATCAATAGTGGTTTTTTTTAAAGAAGCGATCGCTTCTTCCGATAAATAATGAGTTGTTGCTGCTGCGCTAGACCCGCTGACTTCACGAATACGCTTAATCAGTAGATCCATATTAAATGGTTTTAAAATATAGTAGTCCGCTCCTAGCTCTAATGCTCTTTTCGTAATATCCTCATGACCAAAGCCCGTCAGCACGATCACCTTTGGATGTTTAGGAAATTTCATCGTTCTTAGATATTCCAACACCGCTAACCCATCTAAGTTAGGCATAATAATATCTAGAATGAGCACATCTGGAACAACCTCTTCCAACAGGGAAAACACATCATTCCCATTGTAGGCAATCCCCCGTACCTCCATATCCTCTTGACTTCCGATATAATCAGAAAGAATTTCTGTAAACTCCTTATTATCATCAACCAAAACAACACTGATGTTAGTCAACATACTCTCTCCTTATTATGTAATTAGGTCTATAGTAGGTTTTCTAGCATGAGTGAACTTTTCCTTTAATAAATTTAACAAAAATAACTATTATATCTGCTAAAATTCGACTTTCAACGTAGCCATATCATGTAGATTATAGGCGTTTTACAGATATACAAAAAAGCCGGGAGCTTTCCCAGCTTTTCTAACCACTCAAGTAGGATAAAAATATCGTAGCAATACCGAAATAAACCGTTAGGGAAAAGATGTCGTTCAAAGTTGTAATCAGTGGCCCAGAAGCTACAGCGGGATCCACATTAAACCGATAAAGCAACAGAGGAATAATTGTACCAGCTAACGTTCCTATAATCAGGGTCAACAAGAGGGAGCTGCCTACAACAAGCCCTAGTACAAGATCTTCCTTCCATACGTACGCCACAATACTAATAAGCACGCTGCATACGAGTCCAATAATAAGACCAACGCCAAACTCTCGGAAAATCAGACGAACTACAGTTTTTCGATCAATATCCTGAGAAACTAATCCACGGACAACGACCGCCAAGGATTGAGTTCCTGTGTTTCCTGTCATCCCTGCAATCATCGGCATGAAGTAAGCTAATGAAACAGCCGTTTGCAAGGTCTCCTCGAATTGACTAATAATACTTCCTGAAATGATTCCAATAAATAAAAGAAGAATAAGCCAAGGCAAACGCCGGAACGAAGCGATAACTGCGCTCGTCTGGAAATCAATAGATTTACCTGTAGCTGATAATTTCTCAATGTCTTCGTTAGCTTCTTGTATAATAACGTCGAGAACATCGTCAACGGTGACGATCCCCACTACATGATTATCGTGATCAACAACAGGAACAGCAATAAAATCATAACGCTCAATGAGACTAGCGACTTCCTCCTGGTCGGTATCGACGGTGACAGAGATCACACGAGTAAACATGATATCGTCCACTTTATCATTCAAGTTAGCCAATAACAGATCACGGTAAGAAACAACACCGACCAACTCTTTACCTTCATCTAATACGTACAGATAATAGATATTTTCAGCAATGGAAGCAAAAGCCTTTAACTTATCAACCGCTTCTCTCACTGTGTAATAGTTGCGAATCCAAACAAAGCGATTCGTCATAATTCCCCCTGCTGTGTCTGGGGGGTATTGCATCAGATTCTTTACCGTTTGTGATTCTTCTTTTTTCATCGAGGCCAAGAATTCTTCACTATTTTCAATCGTTAGTTCATGGAGCAAATCAACCAAGTCGTCATTCTCCATGAGATCCATGACTTCTGAGGACTTCTCTACACCTAGCTTATGAAGAATCTGTAACTGCAAATCCGTATCTAGCTCTTGCAGAAGGATGGCAATCTGCTTAGGAGCCATAAGGGAAATAAATTTAGGGCGGTGTTTCCCTGGTAAATTACGATATAACTTTGCTATATCGTAAGGCTGGAGTTCTTCTATAATATACTTTAATTCGTCTTTTTTAAGGTCCTTCAAGCTCTTAATGATCAATAAGAGAATCTGATTTTCTGTCATTTCATTAATATTTAATTTATGGAAGTTCATTTCGTCTCACCACCTAACACGATCAGTTCTCTAGATTTTCATGGTAAACCAAAATGGGGAGTTAGTCAAAGCCCTGATTCAACTAACACTAGAGAATAGCAACATGCCATGATTGGAATTCTAATAACAAAATCGTTTTTCATGGGGAGTTGAGCCATAGATGTTAAAGCAAATTGCTATCGGATTTTTTAGTACAGCCTTATTTCTAACGGGGTGTGCTAATTTTGGACAAGGTGGAGGAGCTGGCACTCTTGAGAATCGGCAACATCAGCCTACAAGGATTATGCAGGGTCAAGCCGCTCCGGGTTCACAAACGAACCAAAACATAAGACTCGTTATCGCTGGTGAGACCACAGAAAACATCGTTACCGTTCGAATAGCCGACCAAACCTACATCCCGCTCGATACTTTTTTCCAAGCCCTTGGTTATACCGTAACTAGAGAAAATAATGAGATTCACATAGGATTTACAGACCCCATGTATTCTATTACGGAAGACAGTACACAAGCCTCTGTTGGAGAAGAAGAGGTAACCCTGCCGCATACAGTTACGACAATTAACAATCAAACCTACGCTACCATTCCAAGCCTTGAAGCTTTATTAGGTGCATCCTATACCCTTCAGTTAACCGCTGATTCTTTAATTCTCACCCCAGGAGAGTCTATTTTCCCTGAGGATGATAGCTGGGATAACTTCCAAGGTGATACCGAAGCTGCTCCTGCGGTTACATCAGCTCAAGCTAATCGCATCATTAATCAAGGGAAGAAGTACCTAGGAGTCAAATATGTTTTTGGCGCTCGAACCGGTCGAACCAGTTCATTTGATTGTTCTTCCTATACTCAATACTTATACGGACAACAAGGCATACGTCTTCCCCGGACAGCACGGGCACAAGCTACGCGAGGATCTTATGTGAAAGTCGCCAACCTTAGACCAGGGGACCTTCTATTCTTCTCGGTCCCTGGGCGATTCTCTAGTGATAGAACGGTCGGACATGTCGGGATCTATATGGGAAATGGCCGAATGATCCATGCCGCCCCTCCTAGAGTTGCTATCATTAATGTTGCAAACTCTTCATATTGGAAAAGAGTATACCTTGGAGCCAGACGTGTAAGATAAAGCTCCTATATCCAAAGGATATGCAATAGTGGATCAACTTGATTAACACAAAGAAACCGAACTCTCCTATGTTGGAGGTTCGGTTTTATTCTTAGTAATTCATTTTTCCTTCAATAAAGGATCTTAGCTCACTAATCGGCATACGCTGTTGTTCCATCGTATCTCTGTCTCTTACCGTTACTTGTCCATCTTGCTCAGAGTCAAAGTCGTAAGTGATACAGAACGGTGTACCGATCTCATCATGGCGACGATAACGTTTCCCGATGGAACCTGCCTCGTCAAAGTCAACATTAAAGTGCTTGGACAAATCTTCAAATACCTTCGTCGCTCCCTCGGAGAGCTTCTTCGATAATGGGAAGATGGCTGCTTTAAACGGCGCTAGGGCCGGATGGAAGTGTAGGACAGCACGACTGTCTCCCCCCTCAAGCTGCTGCTCCTCGAATGCATCAAGCAAGAAAGCTAAAGTCACGCGGTCCGCTCCTAGAGATGGTTCTATACAATAAGGAACATACCTTTCGTTTGTTTCTTGATCAATATATTTGAAGTCTTCTCCAGAATGCTCCATATGTTGCTTCAGATCATAGTCAGTACGGTCAGCAATACCCCATAATTCTCCCCATCCGAACGGGAATTTGAACTCAATATCCGTCGTTGCGTTACTATAATGAGAAAGCTCATCATCAGAATGATCGCGAAGACGAATGTTCTCCTCGTTTAACCCAAGAGTTAGCAACCATTGATAACAGTAGCTTCTCCAGTATTCGAACCACTGCAGATCCTCGCCTGGCTTGCAGAAGAACTCCAGCTCCATCTGTTCAAACTCACGCGTACGGAACGTAAAGTTACCTGGTGTAATTTCATTACGGAAGCTCTTCCCGATCTGACCGATACCAAACGGAAGCTTCTTACGCATAGTACGCTGCACATTCTTGAAATTAACGAAAATTCCTTGAGCTGTTTCCGGACGAAGAAAAATCTGATTCGTACTGCTCTCTGTAACTCCTTGGAAGGTCTTGAACATTAAGTTAAATTGACGAATCTCTGTAAAATCACGGCTGCCGCAATCCGGACAAGCGATGTTGTGTTCATTCATAAGATCAGCCATCTGTTCAAAGGATAATCCATCCACGATCACTTCCATACCCTTCTCTGCAAGAGCATTCTCAATGATCTTATCCGCACGGTGACGCGCTTTACACTGTTTACAATCAATCATCGGGTCGTTAAAGTTCCCAACATGTCCGGATGCTACCCAAGCCTGTGGATTCATCAAGATCGCTGCATCTAATCCTACATTATAAGGCGATTCTTGGATAAATTTCTTCCACCACGCACGCTTGACATTATTCTTTAATTCAACTCCAAGCGGACCGTAGTCCCATGTGTTAGCCAATCCTCCGTAGATTTCAGAGCCCTGAAATACAAAACCACGATGTTTAGCCAATGCAACAATTTGATCCATTGTGACGCTCATGTTTTAAGTCTCTCCTTGTACTATGGTATAATTGTGGGATGAAAATATAATAAGCCCCCATCCCAAAGGCATTCCCATGCCTAGGGACGAGAGCATCAGCACCCGCGGTTCCACCCTAGTTGATGCATCAAGCTATCGCTTCATACATCCCCTTTCACGTCAATCAGCTCCAGACTGCCACTTCCCTGCTCTTATCTTCTAGGCTCGCACCACCCCTAGATCGCTTATAAGAAAGAATTACAGGTACTATCCATCCTTCTTCGCTGCATTTATTATCTTGTTTGGTCATATCTTACTGAAATTAAAAAGAAAAGTCAACTTTACCCATTCCCATCCTTTGGTTAGAAGTCAAGAAGTCTAGCACATTGGTAAATTGTAATTATTTCTTAAAAGTAGTACACTATTATTGAATTACATGAGTTATTACAACTCACTCCCTTATTGTGCTCGCTCTATATGGCGGGCTCTTTTTTCTTATCCAAAAAGCAAAACAAGAGGCGTCCCTCTAAGGAACGCCCTGGAAGTATAACCGCTCAACCTCCAACGGAGGAAAGATTAACTATATTATAGCATAAATTTACCGTTGTTGTTCAGTAAGTTTTGGAAGTTCTGTTAATTTGTATGAAACTGTAATGACATTGAAATTCAATTCATATATAATAATTTTATCTAAACTATACGGATAGTTTAAGTTGAGAGTGAGACAAGATCCCACGAGTGCAGAACTCGGTGATCTTGTCCTTTTTTTGTTTTTTTACAAAAAAAATACGACTAAACGGATTACCCGCCAGCCGCAAGCAGAGATAGGAAGTGAACTGTAAAGATAACATTAATCTTATTATACTACGTTGTTATTTGGTATACAATATACAAACGGTGTTTTTGTTGGAAAAGATAAATCAAATTCTTGGATGTGCTATTAATCTAGTCGATTTCCTACTAGTTTTGTCGAATATAAACCAAGGATCATCTTTTATGATATACTTGTATTTGAAAGCGATTACAGTTTTGGGAGGGTGTGCCTTATGCATCTTAAACTATCTAAGGAAGATATATTTAACTCTCTGAGCGTGGACCAGCTTGAGGTCAAAAGAAAATACCTACTGGATACACTATTTTACTCTGGAAACTTATCCAACTATGACCGTTTTGAAATTCACCACTTGCTATTGCTTATTGATTACCAAAAAGAAACGATTTTAGAATGTGTCTAAGCTGCCAAACGAATAACCATACATAGTAGGATTCTTAAATTCATTACGGCAATATTTTGTGGATCCCTCATACGAATGACCCCCACGAAATACACCACCAATGTAGACTCCATTTTCTGTGTAAGGTAATCTTACAACTTTTAATCAAATCCCCATTATCCCATGTATATTAGTATTAACTTCTGATCATGACACTTCACACTCCTATCCTCTTACCATCCTGAAAGTTAGGATGGTTTTTTTTTTCAAAACATTTTATGGAGTGGAGATAATGGAATCACTTGCCCACTCTCATAAATTAGCCCCGTAAAAAAAGAAAAAATCCTGTTCATCTTGAACAGGATTATATGGATATATTAACGTTCAGCTAATGGGGTAACTTCGCGCAATCCCGGTCCTTGGTAGATGGACGTAGGACGGATGAGTCGGTTATTGGAGTATTGCTCTAAAATGTGAGCTGTCCAACCGGACACACGGCTCATAGCGAAGATCGCTGTATACAAGTCTAGATCAATTCCCATTACGTAGTAAACAGAGGCAGAGAATAGGTCGACGTTAGGCCACATTCCTTTTTCCTTATTTACGATCTCGAAAGTCTTCTCCGTCATCTTGTACCACTTGTCTTCACCCTTATATTCTGCAAGCTCCTTCGACATCTCACGAAGTTGTACAGCACGAGGATCCATGGTCTTATAAACACGATGTCCGAAGCCCATGATTTTCTCCTTACGGGCTAACTTATCCTGCACATAATCTTCGACACGGTCTAACTCACCAATCTCAAGTAGCATCTGCATTACAGCTGTGTTAGCACCACCATGTAAAGGTCCCTTCAGCGTTCCGATTCCGGAAGTAACGGCAGAATAAATGTCGGATAGAGTTCCCGCTGTTACACGACATGCAAATGTAGAAGCATTGAACTCATGGTCAGCATGCATAATCAATCCTGCATCCATAACACGAACCTCGATATCGCTAGCTTCCTGTCCTTTTAACATGTATAGGAAGTTGGCGGCTAGGGAAAGTTCTGGCTTTGCCTCGACGATATCTAAACCTTTGCGGGAGCGATCAATAGCTGCTACAATAACGGGAAGAACGGCTGTAAGTTTAATTGCCTTTCGGTAGTTAACTTCAGGAGCCATTTCCTCTCCTTCTTCATCATAGGACTTCAATAAGGAAACAGCGGTGCGCAGGGTATCCATAGGGGTTCCCTTAGGAGAGATCATGCGGATGACATCTAACACTTCTTGAGGAAGTTTCTGGTAGCTGGAGATCTGTGCTTTAAGCTCTTGGAGCTGCTCAGCGTTGGGAAGTTCTCCCTTCCACAATAAATACATCACTTCTTCAAATGTGGTTTTATCCACTAGCTCATTAATATCATAGCCGCGGTAAATCAGACGGCCTTCCTTGCCATCAATAAAACAGATCTCGGAAGTACCTGCGATGACATCCTCTAAACCCGCAGTAAAGTCAGCTTTTGCTTTGTAGTCACTTAACTTGGTTTCACTCATATCTCCAATCCCCTTTCTGATATATAAGATTGCAACTTATATAATTCTAGATCACCTGCAAAAATTCCTGCTTTATCTTTTAAAATTTACAAAAAGAAGTAACCGTATCCAAGTTTTTTCTTCATTAAATAAATTTTTATTTGATCATCTGCATCAATGCTTTATGTAGTTTATTTGTAATGATTATTTGTTTGTGAGCAAGATGATAACGGGGCAAATCCTAGGTTCAAAACGTACAATCCAGATCCTCAAATCCATAAAATAAAAAGCAGAGCTTTTCCATTTAGGAAGAGCCCTGCTTTACTTTCATTCTTACAAGCATTCTACTTTCGTTTCTGCCTGGTTAAAATCGCTTTTCAGCATGCCAATAAAATGTTCCGCCCGCTCCTTGTAACATAAATCACCGAATAATCGATATAAGGCCATATTTTCGTTATAAGAGTCTAATAGAGAGTCAATTAACGCGTACTTCGTTTGCTCCTTCAAGTTCAGCATCCTTATTCGCCCTCCCGTTTGAATCTACTTCTCAATATCATCATTATGGACCATGTTGATAGATTCTAAACAATTCCTTAACGGGTTTTTAATAATCTGCTGTTATGATAATAATATCTTTTTCATTGTATATACCCCTTATTTCTTGCTTGCTGTCCTTACAGCAGGCTTTTTTTATGGGGCTTTAGCGCTTCCTTTGCTTATGTGTTCTAGCATAATATTTCAACTCTTCTATTAGCCACTTCTGTCTTGCTTCATCAATAGTCAGTCAAAACGATCTAAATTCCAAACTCCATCCCCCCAGACAAACAAGTGTAAGGAAAAAAGGGTGTCATATAATCTGACAAACCACATTTCTTCTTTCCCCAACTACGTTAATATGAAGATAATTCGTAAGGATCATTTTTGATCCCCCATCTCATTCCTTGCCACCCTGACAATTGGGGTGGTTTTTTCTGATTCCTATTACTTTCTCCTAGATGAAAACGTTTTTTTCACTTCAGCACCTTATTCATGCTGCCACTCAAATAGCCTAGAAGGTCCATTGTAACGTATTGATACCCATAAGCATGTAATTGGACATATATCTGTCTATGATGTTCCAGTAGCTTTTCCATATCTTTGGGCTCCACTTCAATCCGGGCCATATCCCCATGGGTGCGCACCCGCACCTGCGAAATACCTAGCGATTTGAGGTAATTTTCGGATTGATCGATACGATTAAGCTTTTCGATCGTAATTCTTTCTCCATATGCCACACGAGAAGATAAGCAAGCATACGAAGGCTTGTTCCAAGTGCTCAATTGAAATTCTCTGGAAAGTTCACGAATTTCTTCTTTATATAATCCAGCTTCTTGCAAGGGACCACGAACCCCCATCTCCTTTGCCGCTCGTGTTCCTGGCCTATGCTCATTAAGATCATCCGCTATTAAGCCAAAAATAATATTTTTGTATCCTTGCCCCTCCATGATGGGCAGCAAGTGTTCAAATAGGCTCTTCTTACAAAAATAACAACGATTGGCGGTATTTTCAGCATAGCCAGGAATATTTAGCTCAGATGTCTCGATCACTTCATGCTGTGCATCTAACTCTTGAGCTAAACTCTTAGCCTCTTCTAATTCCTTTGTTGGGTAGGTCTCCGAATCAGCAGTTACAGCTAATACATTTTCTCTCCCTAAGCAATCTATGGCTATCTTAAGAAGGAAAGTACTGTCTACCCCCCCAGAAAAAGCTACGACTACCCTATCCATGTCCTTCAATAACATCTTTAATTTTTCAAGCTTTTGGTATGGCATGATACGGCCCCCTAGTCAATGATCGTGACTATACTATTTATATGGAAATAAACAAGTGTTATGGCAAAAGATTAGCCTATTGAGCTTTCTCACTTCGTCAAATATTTATAATAATCTACCAAGAGTTTATTGTATTTTATTAGTACAAGCTTTACAATAAAAGTACATTGAGGTTACCCCCTTAATGACACAACCTTTGACTTGCAACTATTGTTGTAAGTCCTTTTTTTTTGAGTAAAATATCACATTCTGTCGAATGTTTGCAATACCAAGCAACACCCCAAAATGATATACTAGTTTCGTAGGTTTGTTCGTCGTGAATTTTGCATTATAAATGAAACCGCTCACAATTAAACCTTTATATTCACTGATTTTTAATAAGATATTCATTTCTACTTCATACATAGATTATATAATTTAGGTGGATGCGATAGAAGGGAGAAAAGAACATGAATCAAGCAAAAGAAAAGATCCAGGGTCTTACACTTCCTGAGAATATAGAAGACTTGTTAGAGCAACTCGAATCAGAAGAGAAAATAGAGGACTTCGCCACTCGTCTCGTAAATGAATATTATAAGAAAGGCTCCTTCGATGTAAATTCAAGGTAGCTCTAAAAAAATAATAAGGTGGCTCGTCATATCAATTACGGGCCACCTCTTGAAGCATCTAGTTATCAGAGCATACGTTTCTCGTTATATTTATTAATCGATAGTAATGGTTTAACTCCACATCGATCTGTTGGCTAATGGTTAATACCTCTGGGGAAGATATTCCCTTCCTTCCAGCTAGGTTGTGCATATCTTCTCTTAACTTCTCAATCTTCTCGACTAAGATATCTATCTTGGATGCCACGTATTTCTTCTCCCACAATGTATTTGTATCCATTAAATATTAACATAAAATTCAATATTAGGAAATAGCTAAACCAATGTAATGGAACTTGCATACCAAGATGCTCTCTTATAACTCTAGTGTATTGGATTGCTGTTGCTGGTGGGTGGTTAATTGCTTGTATTGATTCAACACCACATCTAACTCTTGACTAACATGCAATACTTCTGGTGAGCTCATCCCCTTTATCATGACCATAGCATGCATCTTTTTTCTTAATTGCTCTATCTTTTCTAAGATCTCTGCTGTTTCTGCCATCTTCCAACCCCCAGCCCTCATGGAGTCCCTTTTGGAAATATATTATAAATGTGTAAACGCTACCCTTTCAAGAGGCTTTTATTATTTCTTATCCCTTCGGTTTAAAGATTAACGCACCTAAAAAGCCGAAGATAATGGCAGCGGATATACCTGCACTGGTGACCTCAAATATTCCCGTAATAATCCCCACCATACCATTCTTTTCCGCCTCAGCCATAGCCCCATGCACCAACGCATTCCCAAAGCTCGTAATCGGCACTGTCGCTCCTGCTCCGGCGAAATCAATGAGTGGCTCATATAATCCAAAACCATCCAGAATGGCTCCTGATACCACGAGGGTACTCATGGTATGCGCGGGAGTCAGTTTGACTACATCAAACAGCAACTGTCCAATTACGCATATGATTCCTCCGACGACAAAAGCCCAAAAATAAATCTGCATAAACGCTCCTCCTGTTAGGATATGTTTTCTATAACAACAGCATGGGCAATACAAGGAATACTTTCCTTTTGTTGAAAGCTCAGAGGAGATAATAAGGCCCCGGTCGCCACAATTAATACCTTCTTTAATTCTCCCTTTTTCATTCGATTAAGAATATGACCATAGGTAACAGTAGCAGAGCAAGCTGCTCCGCTAGCTCCTGCCAATACCGGTTGATCATCACGATAGATCATCATGCCGCAATCTACGAAGTGATCTCCCATTTCCACCCCATGCTTGTCTAGCAGGTCCACAGCAATCTGATGACCCACTCTTCCCAGATCACCGGTAGCAATCAGGTCATAATCCTTTGCCGTACGATTTAGATCTCGAAAGTGAGCTTCGATGGTATCCACTGCAGCCGGAGCCATTGCTGCTCCCATATTAAATGGATCAGACAAGCCCATGTCTACAATTCGTCCCATAGTTGCTGCGCTCACCCTTGGACCATCTCCCTCTTTAGCCAGGATAGCTGCTCCCGCACCCGTAACAGTCCACTGAGCCGTCGGAGGCTTCTGACCGCCATATTCTGTTGGATAACGAAACTGCTTTTCTACAGAGGAGTTGTGACTTGCTGTCCCACACAACACATAGTTGGCGGACTGACTATTCATAATTAGCGATCCCAAGGCTAGCCCCTCCATAGAGGTTGAACAAGCACCGAACAGGCCGATATATGGACAACCTAACGTTCGAGCCGCGAAGCTGCTCGAGATAATTTGATTCATCAGGTCACCAGAAAGAAAGAACTGAATATCCTCCTTCTTTAACCCCGCTTTTTCGATGGCTTTCTCACAAGCTTGTTCAAGCATTTTCTTTTCGGCTTTCTCGAAGCTGTCTTGTCCTAACCATGTGTCCTGATGCAGCATATCAAAGTCGTCAGCTAATGGTCCTTCTGCTTCAAAAGGACCTCCAACCACTCCTGTCGAGAGTATAACGGGTTTGTTGGAAAACACCCAGGTTTGGTGTCCTTGCAGCATTTTTAAACCCCTCCTAACTTAGTAATGGCCGTCTTGATTAAGGCAACGACAAAGGCTGCAAACACCCCGAACACAATGACCGATCCGGCAAGCTTGAACATATTCCCGCCCACACCTAAAACAAACCCTTCGGAGCGATGTTCAATGGCTGCTGACGCTACAGAATTGGCAAACCCCGTAACGGGAACAGCCGTACCCGCACCTGCCCACTGAGCAATATGATCATACACCCCAAACCCCGTTAATAAAACGGCTATAAAAATAAGTGTCGCTACGGTCGGGTTTCCTGCGGTTCTTTCATTGAAATCAAAATACGTCATGTAAAAGTCAGATATTAATTGCCCCAGTAGACAAATAAAACCACCCACCAGAAAGGCTCGTACGCAATTGAACAGTACCGGTCTTTGTGGTTCTCTCGCTTTTGCAAATTGCTGGTATTCCTGTTGGGTTGGCGATAACTTTTTCTTTTTCTTATCGGACATTTGCTTTCACCCTCACCGTTTAAGTTGTGTTCGAAGGTCAGTTAAGACCTCCATCAATTGTTCAGCTGATCTTTGGTATCCTTCCTTCACTGCCTTATCCTGAGTTGATAAAGCGTATAACTCAAGATCTGCTTCACACTTTTTCAGTGTGGCATATAGTAATTCTTTCGTTGTCGGTTTAGGGAGATAAATCGCATCGTTAAATAAGTCGACATATAAGTCACCAGATGTATCTACTTGACCTATAAATACATTCTCTAGTGCTATCCCCATCTTTTCAAGCTCTGTATGAAGCCACCCTCGATTAAGTCCTTGATTGCGTAGTCCCTCGTCGATGATATTCCCATCTAAAATTACCGTTTGCGGCTCACCGGTAATGGCTACCTTCCATTCCAGATGGCGTGGTGTAATGGGCGTTTGTTCCGGCTTTAGCATCACGCTAACTTCTCCATTTGCTTCCATTACTGCGAACTCTACATCCGCTAAGTTAAATACATTTTTCCTTCTAAGCTGACCAAGAAGCTCTTCCCCGGTATATCTTACTTTTTTCAAGTTATCCTCAAGTACTTTGCCATGCTTAATGAGAATCGTTTGATTTCCATATATAAAGTCATGGAACTTCTTGCTTTTCATTGCAAAATAATTCACGGCAACGGGCATTAACATCCATAGAGCCAGTGCCAGCAACCCATACGCAAGATTCGTTATGACATTGAGAGATATGAGCGCCACAATTCCTCCGATGGCAATCCCCACAACAAAGTCCGCATAAGTCATTTGTGAGGTCTGTTTACTTCCAACGATTCTTAAGAAAGAGATTACAATAACAAACATAAGAAAAGAACGAAAAAGTATAATTAACCACTCAGCCATTTCACTCACGCCTCTCCTTCTTAAAAGCCTTTATACTGAGGTTCTTCATACTCCAGCTGTGAAATCCGCTCTTCTAGAAACTCAATAATAGTTTCTATCGTCTTGCTGTTCCTCTCATAAATCACCTTTTCCTCTTCCTTAGGTGATTGGGAAGCGTATATATCAAGCGTTGCTCTTACCCCCTTCAAACTTGCGGCTGTTTGTTTTACTTGAGATCCAACTGTCATATGCATCCCACCTCACGAATTCGATATATATAATTTCCCTCATACCCATTTTTTTCATGTACAGAAAAAAACTTTCGCATGGCCTTTGAATGTAAAAAAACCTGTCGAAGGAAACCAAAGCTTCCCTTCGACAGGTTCTAAAACAAGAAAGCCTCATTAGAGGCTTATTATTCTTTCTTCAATTTCATATCCTCAAGTGTACAATTGTACGAAGACCAAATATCTCTCATATCCAACTGGGTAGAATCCACCTTAATTCCATAGGAGAGACGCTCCATTACAATAAACGTGATAAAGAAAAAAGACCCCATGATACACAAAAACTCAACCATATACATCATCCCTCCATTAGCTCGGTAATAGATGTATATGATCGTTACTCTAATTATTTTCTGATTATTTAGTAATTAGTTCTTTATTCTCCTCATTCACTTCTTGAAAGCAATCTATGCAATACCCGTTCTTTTCTTCTACTTCAAACTCAGTTAGCTTCACGCCACAACTTAAACATGTCTTCTCGAGAAGTTGGATATTCACTCCATTTCCTCCCTACTCTAAAATAATTTGTATATTCTAACATTTACGTTATATTAAATATATCAGAATCATCTTGCCGAATGTAGTGACAATATTGTGAACACCTCTAAGTCATAGTTATGGTTGAAGTTTACTTGGGTAAAATTATAGCCGCTCCGTATCCTAAGGAACAAGGAGGTGGACTATCGATGAAGAAGGTACCTTTTACACTTACTTTTCTCTTGATGTTGGGCTTACTTACGGGTTGTTCTCTTGATCATCGGTTCAATTCATTAGAGGAAGCCTCTTACCGAGCTAAAGGATTCGAAAACAATATGAATACCGCTCCCATAGATCCTGCAGACCATATAGAAAAAAGGGTGGAGGCTATACCTGGCGTTAAAGAGGCCCATGTTTTATTTTATGGAGTAGATAATTTAATTCTCGGCATCGATACCGAGGAACCACCTAGCTTACAAGCTATTAAAGGATGGATTAAGCAAGAACTCCAAGGTGAAGCAGTAGATTTCTTAATTTACGTTGTTACCAATCGTGAGTCTGACCTTCTTGCTCGTGTTAAGGCCATGCGAAGTAACATTCTTGAGGGACAGAAGGTGAGAGAGAGCGAAATGGTGAGGTTAGTAAACGGGGTTTGGAAGACAGTCGTACCATTTAACTTACTAAGTAAATCTTAAAAACTCATGCGGCGGATCTTACACATGGCGATTCGCCGTTCCCTTCTTAGTATGAAAAAAGGCCGTCTACCTGAAGATGCAATCTGCTCGCTCCTCTTATAGACGACCTCTCCTTATATTTAGCCCACTTGGGACTCATTCTTGTTCATGAAATCTTCCCACTTCAAACGCCACTTCTCTCTACGCTCTTCTCTTGAGCCCTTGTACATTTTCTTGTACTTCTTCCAGCGCTCCTTCCATTCCGTTCTTCGTTGCTGTCTTGTTTTCATTTTTTTCTCCTTCCATCACGCTTATTATTTAGAGGATAATAAACATATGCGTTCAACCCTTAATTTTACATGATTTATTCCCAAAAGTGGAAGTAAAAATACTGGATATAAAATATTAAATTTCCAAATATAAAATAAATCATGAAAAAGGATCCAGAGGCTGTCCATCAAGCCACCCAGTGGATTGCCGATTACGCTAAAAAAGAAAAGGCTCATCTCCTGTAGAGATAAGCCTCTATTTTTACTTTACTAAACCAATCATCAAATCATTCATCAGACGGATACGCTTATTAATGGTGTCGATTAGGTCATTGACTTCCCAGATCTCCACCTCAGAAAGGCATGAATGTTGAAGGTGATCCCTTAATTGCTTCTTTCTCTCTTCTAATTCCTGAATACTGTAGATCTCTTCAATCTCCCTATTCATCTCTCTGATCACTTGATACACCACTCCTAATTTTATGTATCCCAAAGAAGATGCTCTCAGTTGCTTCTTGTCTATAATAATCATATTATAACTCTGTATTTCAACAGAGAAAAGGTCGATTAATCGACACTAAACTACAGAAATCTACGTTAATTGAGCATAGATCGCCTCAACTAATAGAGGAATCTCTCGTGGATGTATAGTACGAAAATCAAGGATATATTCGTCCTTTGTTATTCTACCCACAACAACAGGGTTCCCTGTTCTGAGTTTTCTTTCTATGACATGGGCAGGATAGGAATCATGATGAAGGACGGCCACCACAGTTGGAAGAAGGACCCCTGGAAGACTGCCTCCCCCTACTTCGGTCTTGTCCTCCCGAACCTCAATCGTCATTCCTTCTAGCTTATCACGGAAGGATTCTGCTCTTGCTCGCACTTCCTCCATGGGCATAAGCATATCACGAAGAGCAGGAATAGACTCTGCAGCTTTTCGAGGATTAAGGTAGAGTCGGAGCGTAGCTTCTAATGCGGCTAAAGTAACCTTGTCTACACGGAGAACACGAGCTAGTTGATTTTTCTTGAAACGGTCAATCCACTCTTTCTTACCCGCAATAACTCCTACCTGTGGACCTCCTAACAGCTTGTCTCCACTAAAGGTTACCACATCCGCCCCTTGCTGTATGCTCTCATGGATGACAGGCTCATCCCCAATCCCATGTTTGCGCAAGTCATAGAGGACGCCACTGCCTAGATCCTCATACACTGGCACTCCTTTGCTTTTTCCTAACTCAACCAGCTCTTCTAGAGATACCGTTTTTGTAAACCCGCTCATGGCAAAATTACTTGTATGGACTTTTAGCAATAAGGCCGTGTTCTCATTCATCACCTGTTCGTAATCACGAGTATGTGTCTTATTCGTCGTTCCTACTTCTCGTAGAATGGCTCCACTCTCTTTCATGATCTCGGAAACACGGAAAGACCCGCCAATTTCCACCAGTTGCCCCCGCGATACAATGACTTCCTTATCCTTTGCCATTTCCCTTAGGACAAGATATACCGCAGCTGCATTATTATTTACCACCATGGCCGCTTCTGCTCCTGTCAGTCTGCGGATTAGATCCTCTACGTGATCATGGCGGGACCCTCGTTTTCCTTCTTCGATTCGATACTCTAGATTCGAGTAACCTGTCGCAATTTCAACCATCTGATCAATGGCTTCTTGCGCCAGCACAGCTCTACCCAAATTGGTATGAAGAATGACACCTGTGCCATTAATTACGGGTCTCAGATTTTGCTGTTGAGTATCTCTAATTTTTTCTTTTACTTTTTCTAAAACTATAGAATAAGATATCTCAACTACTTGGTGCGCTAATATATCTCTCCGTATGGATTCAATGGTTTCTTTCACTAATTGGGTAAATAGTTCTTCAGGAATCTGATTTGCTTCAACCCATTCCATTAATGTCAAATCATGTGTAAAATGATGGACAGCAGGTATCTCACGAAGCAATTGTTTTATTTCTGCCTGCAAAATAATAACCTCCTTTCAGGAAGGTGAAATATGCACATTCTATTTTTCACACCTTATTTTAACCAGCCCAGAGGAAATGCGACAACCTCTAAGCGGGTGATACACTATCTTCAAAAGCAGGGCATCCAAACCTGCGTATTTCCTTATGATGAAGCGGATCTCTGGCACCTGCCCCATACCGTGGATATCGTTCATATTCTCCATGCTACAAGATTTGCCGCTTGGGCACGGGAGCATAAATTTACCTTGAGTAAACCTTATATCCTGACCATGGGAGGAACGGATATTAACTCTGATCTGCAAAGTGAGGTATCCAATGATGTATTTCAACTTCTCGATCGGGCTGATGCTCTCACTGTGTTTACCGAGGATGCGCTAGAAAAGGTTAAAGCCTTAAACCAGGATTGGTTCACGAAAACCCATGTGATTCCCCAAGCCGCTTGGATCTCTTGGAAAGTGAAAAAACGGGTAGATTACCATTCTCCACATATCCTTTTGCCCGCTGGCCTGCGACCTGTCAAGGATGTTCTCCATGCACTACCAGCCCTAGATATTTTAGCTCAGGAGTACATGAATCCATCACTAAAATATACCATACTAGGTGCTAACCTAGATCAAGAGGTCCATAAACAAGTCATGATGGCAGCGGAGAGTCGCCCCTGGATGGATTATGCTGGAGTTGTCCCCTTTGAAGTTATGACACAATGGTATAACGATTCTAACATCGTCATTAATACTTCCATAACCGAAGGGCAATCCCTAGCTGTCATGGAGGCTATGGCCATGGGAAGACCCGTCATCGCTCGAAGAAATCCAGCTAACGAGAGCTTGATTCAACATGGAATTACAGGATGGCTGTATGAGACACCGAACGAGTTTGTCCAAGCTGTCCATTCCATTATGAAGGAGCCTTCTCTAAGGAATAACGTCACACGAAAAGCACAGCAGTGGATTGAACAGTATTCCTCACCTAAGAAGGAAGCGGAAGCTTATATCCGACTTTACCGAAAAGCGACCGAGTCCGTTACGGTCTGTCGGTAAATAAACAGGATTATATTCCGTTATTTATGTATACGGGTCAAAAACAGCAAAAATAGGCGGAGTTTTTCCGCCTATTCTGCGTAAAACACCTATTTTTTCGTGATTCTTACTAAATAACCGGAATCTCTCCGCTTAGCCCATTAAGCCTCAACTCGGATACATCCTACATTTTCATCTGTTACCCTTCCTATGATACTGGCATCAGCAATTCCACTGGCTTTTAACGCCTCTAAACAAGCTTGTGCTTCAGCTTCAGGGAGACTCACCATTAACCCACCTGAGGTCACCGCATCACAGAGTAAAAATTGCTCAGATTCGGACAAGGTACCGTAGTCTACACAATCATTCAGCCACTTATGATTCGCCTTCGAACCACCAGGTACAATTCCTTGCTCAGCCAATTCATAGGATCTAGGGAGTACAGGAACCTGTGTCTTATGCAGTGTCATCCCTACTCCACTGCCTGACGCCATTTCCTTTGCGTGACCCAAAAGCCCGAATCCCGTTACATCCGTACAAGCATGGACAGAATAATTCATAAAGACTTCAGCAGCCTTCTTATTCAGCTCAGCCATGACTTCCGTCACGCGCTCAATCTCTTGCTCATTGAGCAAGTCTCTCTTGATCGCTGTGGTTAGAATACCTACCCCAATTGGTTTGGTCAAAATAATCACATCGCCAGGCTTGGCTCCATGGTTTGTCCAAACTCGATCCGGATGGACGGTTCCTGTCACAGCCATACCAAACTTCGGTTCTTGGTCATCAATAGAATGGCCTCCAACAATAAGAGCGCCTGCTTCCTGGACTTTCTCCCCAGCTCCCTTTAAAATATCAGCTAGGATCGAAGGATCAAGTTTCTTAATAGGGAAGCCTACAATATTAAGAACAGTAAGGGGCTTACCTCCCATTGCGTAAACATCGCTTAACGCATTCGCAGCGGCGATTTGACCAAACATACGTGGATTATCTACAATGGGTGTAAAATAATCTACAGTTTGAACTAGAGCAATTTCATTCGTTAATTTGTATACTCCAGCATCGTCAGGAACATCAAGACCAACGAGGAGATTAGGATCTACTTCTGCAGAACTCGGTAAATGACGCAAAACTTGCGCCAGGTCTTCAGGACCTATTTTGCATCCTCAGCCAGCTTTACTGGACAGAGAGGTTAACTTGATTTGAGATTGCTCTGACACAGGACTTACCCCCTTCGAAATTATATATCCTTTATTCTATCTTACATGAAAAAATGAACCTAATCCAATTCAGGAGATGCTCAATATGAAAGAAATTGATATTCGACAAGCATTTACGATTGAAGACCACGTATTCATCGACGTGAGATCACCTGGTGAGTTCGATGAATCACATATCCCAGGTGCTATTAATGTACCCATATTTAACGACGAAGAAAGAGCAAAAGTCGGAACCACGTACAAAATCAAAGGGCAAGATCCAGCTAAGTGGCTCGGCATGGAGCTCGTCTCCCCTAAGATTCCACATTTAATGCAGTGTATTAGAGAGGTTTCTGAAAGTGGGAAAAAACCCATTATCTATTGTTGGCGAGGTGGCATGAGAAGCAAGTCAGTCGCTACTTTCTCCGAGATGGCAGGGTTGCAGGTCCAGCGCCTTACAGGCGGATTTAAACAATATCGTCAGTGGATCGTGGACAACTTAAACGAAACCATACTCCCTAATCGATTTATAGTCCTCCATGGGATGACCGGTGTAGGGAAAACCATGATCTTAGATCGATTAAAAGGGAAAGGGTTTCCTATCCTTGACCTTGAAGCGTGTGCAGGACACAGAGGATCGGTATTCGGTGGGATTGGCGCACCCGTGTATAATCAAAAAACCTTTGAGTCTAATCTATACCATCAATTAGAAAAGATAAAAGGTCTCCCCCTTGTCTTCATGGAAGCTGAAAGCAGAAGAATAGGAAAAGCCGTCCAACCTGAGTTCCTATTAGAGGCAAAGGCAAAAGGCATACACGTCGTCTTGGAAACTTCCGTTGAGATTAGAGCCAAGCGTATTTACGAGGAGTATGTAATACCCTATAAGTCTGAAGCACAGTTCCAAGAACGCGTAAAAGAAGCCGTTACACCCATACTCAAGCGATTCATACCAGCAATCAAAGACGAACTAATCCAGCATATTGATAAGGAAGACTATAAAAATCTAATCGTCCTACTATTAGAACAATACTATGATCCAAGATACCAGCATAAGCTTGAAGAATATGACGGACCATTCTACCATGTACGAGTTGACGATATAGAAGATACGGTAAAGCACCTTACCAAAATTATTCTGCAACATCAGCGGGATTCAACACTAGTCCAGGGCTAGACATATATCTACATCTAATAAACCGATCCCTATGGGTCGGTTTATTCTAATTATAAGTCTATAAAAAACAAAGAAGCCCAGCTATTACTAGCTGAGCTTCTTTATATTAAATACTACTCAAGGATTTTAGCAACAACGCCAGCGCCTACAGTACGTCCACCTTCACGAATAGCGAAGCGAGTTCCTTCTTCCATAGCGATTGTGCTGATCAATTCAACGTCGAAAGTTACGTTGTCACCAGGCATAACCATTTCTACGCCTTCAGCTAACTTGATGATTCCAGTTACGTCAGTTGTACGGAAGTAGAACTGAGGACGGTAGTTAGCGAAGAAAGGAGTGTGACGTCCACCTTCGTCTTTAGACAATACGTAAACTTCTGCAGTAAACTTGCTGTGAGGCTTAACGGAACCTGGCTTAGCCAAACATTGTCCACGCTCGATGTCTTCACGAGTTACCCCACGAAGAAGAGCTCCGATGTTGTCTCCAGCTTGAGCTTGGTCAAGAAGCTTACGGAACATTTCAACACCAGTTACAGTTGTTTGCTTTGGCTCTTCAGTTAAACCGATGATTTGAACTACGTCACCAACTTTAACGATTCCACGCTCAACACGACCAGTAGCAACTGTTCCACGACCTGTGATAGAGAATACATCCTCAACAGGCATTAAGAAAGGCTTGTCTACATCGCGCTCAGGAGTTGGGATGTAAGAGTCAACAGCTTCCATTAATTCATGGATCTTTTGAGCCCACTCACCAGTTGGGTTCTCAAGAGCTTCTTTAGCAGATCCCTTAACAACTGGAGTGTCATCACCAGGGAACTCATACTCAGAAAGAAGATCACGGATTTCCATTTCAACTAGCTCAAGAAGCTCTTCATCGTCAACCATGTCGCACTTGTTCATGAATACTACGATGTAAGGAACACCTACTTGGCGAGAAAGAAGGATGTGCTCACGAGTTTGTGGCATAGGACCGTCAGCAGCAGAAACTACTAGGATCGCTCCGTCCATCTGTGCAGCACCAGTGATCATGTTCTTAACGTAGTCAGCGTGTCCTGGGCAGTCAACGTGAGCATAGTGACGGTTAGCAGTCTCATACTCAACGTGTGCTGTAGAGATTGTGATTCCACGCTCTCTCTCTTCAGGAGCAGCGTCAATGCTACCATAATCCATAGCTGTAGCTCCACCACTTTGAGCCAATACAGTAGTGATAGCAGCAGTTAAAGTAGTTTTACCGTGGTCAACGTGACCGATAGTACCAATGTTAACGTGTGGCTTGTTACGTTCGAATTTAGCTTTTCCCATGAATTTAGCCTCCTTAAACATACAACGTTGGATTCAACGTGTTTTGTTATGAACTGTTTTAATTTAATTTATATAAGGAAAGGTATAAAAAGGCAAGATGCCCAACGATTATTTTATACCTTTCTTCTTAATAAGGGAAGACCTAATCTATTAAGAATTTGTTAACAAAGATTAAGCACCTTTGTTCTTCTTAATGATTTCTTCAGCTACAGACTTAGGAACTTCTTCGTAGTGATCGAAGGTCATTGTGTAGTTTCCACGACCTTGTGTACGAGAACGCAAGTTAGTTGCGTAACCGAACATCTCAGAAAGAGGAACGAATCCACGGATTACTTGTGCACCAGCACGAGCTTCCATACCTTCAATACGTCCACGACGAGAACTAATGTCTCCCATGATGTCTCCCATGTACTCTTCAGGAACAACAACTTCAACTTTCATCATTGGCTCAAGAAGAGCTGGGTTACACTTCTTACCGGCTTCTTTAAGAGCTAGAGATCCAGCCACTTTAAACGCCATTTCAGAAGAGTCAACATCGTGGTAGCTTCCGTCAACGATTGTCGCACGCACGTCAAGTAGAGGGTATCCAGCAAGAACACCATTCTTCATGGATTCTTCGATACCTGCTTGAACAGCTGGGATGTATTCTCTAGGAACAACCCCTCCGACAATCTTGTTAACGAATTCAAAGCCTGCACCAGCTTCAAGCGGCTCGAACTCAACCCATACGTGACCGAATTGTCCACGACCACCGGATTGGCGTACGAACTTACCTTCAACCTTAGCAGATCCACGGAAGGTTTCTTTGTAAGCAACCTGTGGAGCACCTACGTTAGCTTCTACCTTAAACTCACGCTTCATACGGTCAACGATAATGTCAAGGTGAAGCTCACCCATACCAGAGATGATCGTTTGACCTGTTTCTTCGTCAGTGAAAGTTTTGAAAGTAGGATCCTCTTCAGAAAGCTTCATCAAAGCGATACCCATCTTATCTTGGTCAGCTTTCGTCTTAGGCTCGATAGCTACAGAGATAACTGGCTCAGGGAACTCCATGGACTCAAGAATAACAGGATTCTTCTCATCACATAAAGTGTCGCCAGTCGTTGTATCTTTTAAACCTACTGCTGCTGCGATATCTCCAGAGTATACTACTGGGATTTCTTCACGGTGGTTAGCATGCATCTGAAGAATACGTCCAACACGCTCACGCTTACCTTTAGTAGAGTTCAATACATAAGAACCGGAAGAAAGTGTTCCAGAGTAAACACGGAAGAAGGTTAATTTACCAACATAAGGGTCAGTCATGATTTTGAAAGCAAGTGCGGAGAAAGGACCATTGTCATCAGACTCACGAACAACTTCATCTTCAGAATCAGGAAGAACACCTTTGATTGCTGGTACATCTAGTGGAGATGGCAAGTAGGCGATAACGGCGTCAAGCATTGGTTGAACACCCTTGTTCTTGTAAGAAGATCCACAAAGAACTGGAGTGATTTCAACGTTACAAGTCGCACGACGAAGAACAGCCTTGATCTCTTCTTCAGTCGGTTCGATACCTTCCATGTACTTCTCCATTAACGCTTCATCAAGCTCAGATACCTTCTCGACAAGGTTTAAGCGCCATTCTTCAGCTAGATCCTTCATATCCTCAGGGATCTCACGAGCTTCAGAAGTTGTTCCAAGGTCATCTGTATAGATGATCGCCTTCATTGTTATAAGGTCAACCATACCTTGGAAAGTATCTTCAGCACCGATTGGCAACACGATAGGTACAGCGTTAGCTTTTAAGCGATCGCGCATTTGGCTAACAGCAGACAAGAAGTCAGCACCCATGATATCCATCTTATTTACGTAAGCGATACGAGGAACACCATACTTGTCAGCTTGACGCCAAACAGTTTCGGATTGAGGCTCTACTCCACCCTTAGCGCAGAATACACCAACAGCTCCATCAAGTACACGAAGGGAACGTTCAACCTCTACTGTGAAGTCTACGTGACCTGGTGTGTCAATGATGTTAACTCGGTGACCATTCCATTGAGCAGTTGTAGCAGCAGAAGTAATTGTAATTCCACGCTCTTGTTCTTGCTCCATCCAGTCCATGGTAGCTCCACCTTCGTGAACCTCACCAATCTTGTGAACACGGCCTGTGTAGAACAGGATACGCTCAGTCGTTGTGGTTTTACCAGCATCGATGTGAGCCATGATCCCGATATTACGAGTCTTTAACAAGGGAAATTCGCGACCCATGATTTTGACTCCTTTCAATTGTTTAGAGTTATGTAACGAAAAAGCCTGACGGCTTTCCCATTACGATTTTACACCCAAATGGTAGATCTTATCCAGATCTACTCATCGAAGGGTATATGTTGTTTTTGTAAAGATGAGTTGGAATAGTTCCTACACCCATCAGTTCGGTATCATCTATTGCCAGCCATAGCTGGGCAATAATCCTACACCCATTAGTCGGGTATCATCTACTGCAAGCCATAGCTTAGCAGTAATCTTACCAACGATAGTGAGCAAACGCTTTGTTCGCTTCAGCCATCTTGTGAGTGTCTTCACGCTTCTTAACAGATGCACCAGTGTTGTTAGCTGCATCAAGAAGTTCAGCAGCTAGACGCTCTTGCATAGTCTTCTCTCCACGGTTACGGGAGTTTTGAACTAACCAACGAAGTCCAAGAGCAGTACGTCTCTCAGGTCTTACCTCAACAGGAACTTGGTAGTTAGCTCCACCAACACGGCGAGCGCGTACTTCAAGTACAGGCATGATGTTCTTCATTGCTTCTTCGAACACTTCTAGAGGATCGCGTCCGGTACGCTCTTTAATCACATCAAATGCACCATAGAGGATTCCTTGAGATGTTCCTTTCTTTCCGTCAACCATCATACGGTTAACAAGACGAGTAACTAGCTTGCTATTGTAAATCGGATCAGGCAATACGTCCCTGCGGGTTACTGGTCCTTTACGTGGCATGCTATTTCCCTCCTTTATCCAGTATTAGCTATTAAATAGCTTGTATTATTGTTTGGTTTGCTTTTCTTACTTCTTAGCAGCTTTAGGACGCTTCGCGCCGTAACGAGAACGAGCTTGTTGACGGTTTGCAACGCCAGCTGTATCCAATGCACCACGGATGATCTTATAACGTACCCCTGGAAGATCCTTAACACGGCCTCCACGAACAAGAACAACGCTGTGCTCTTGAAGGTTATGTCCGATACCAGGAATGTAAGCAGTAACTTCGATTCCGTTAGTTAAGCGCACACGAGCATATTTACGAAGAGCGGAGTTAGGCTTCTTAGGAGTCATGGTACCTACACGAGTGCAGACTCCACGCTTTTGCGGAGAAGCCAAATCATTGTGCTCCTTCTTCATGCTGTTGTAGCTCTTCAAAAGAGCAGGAGCTTTGGATTTTACCTCTTTTCTTTCGCGACCTTTGCGTACTAGCTGATTGATTGTTGGCATTTGTCGCACCTCCTTCAAAAAATTTTAAAACTGATTTTTAAGTCCACAGACCCAGGTGAATCATATATGAGCAAAGTAAAAGCTTTTGAACACATCTTACAGTACCCTGCTTAAGGGCACTGTAAGAATCGTGTATCAAAAACTGAAAGGTACTTACTCATGTATCAAAATCGCTGCCGTAGCGGCTCCCACTTCGATTCCACATGCTTTACCAAGCTGTTTCATCGAATCAACTATTTCAACTGGTATGTTCTTCTCCTTACAGAGCAGAGCAATCTTACCTGTTACTTTCGGATCCGCATCCTTGGCGACAAAGACTTCTTTCACCATTCCTTGCTCAACGGCTTTTAACGTTTGCTTCATGCCAATGGTCAGTTGAGTAGCCTGTTTAACTTTTTCATAAGACATCGAACATCCTCCAAAGAACAGGGTTACTTGGCACACTAAGAGATAATATCATCTTGAGAAAAAGAAGTCAACACTATTTATTCCACTGTTACAATTTCTTTTGCATCAGGGTTATCGGCTAATGTCTCTTCTCCTTGCTCCTGATCATTCATCAATCGTGTGTTACGGTATCTTGACATCCCTGTACCTGCAGGAATCAACTTACCGATAATAACATTTTCTTTCAATCCAAGCAAGCGGTCAACTTTACCTTTAATGGCAGCATCCGTTAAGACACGAGTAGTTTCTTGGAAGGATGCAGCAGAAAGGAATGATTCTGTCTCAAGAGATGCCTTCGTAATACCAAGCAATACAGGACGAGCAACAGCCGGCTCTCCGCCGTCACGGAAGACCTTGCGGTTTGCATCCTCATACTCGTGAATATCCACGTAGGATCCTGGCAGAAGATCGGTCGTACCACTATCAATGATACGGATCTTTCTAAGCATCTGACGAATCATAACCTCAACGTGCTTATCGTTGATTTCTACCCCTTGCATACGGTAAACCTTCTGAACCTCTTGAAGGATATAATACTGCACACCACGAAGACCCTTGATTCGCAACATTTCCTTCGGATCAATAGAACCCTCGGTTAGTTCATCCCCTGCTTGAAGTTTAACACCTGGAGTTACCTTTAGACGAGAACCAAATGGAATCTGGTACACCTTGGATTCCGCATGTCCCTTCACTTCGATTTCACGACGATCCTTCGTGTCACGTACATCAATCACTTCACCATCAAATTCCGTGATCGTCGCTTGACCCTTCGGATTACGCGCCTCGAATAATTCCTGAATGCGCGGCAAACCTTGCGTGATATCGTCTCCTGCAACCCCTCCGGTATGGAACGTACGCATCGTTAACTGAGTACCTGGTTCCCCGATAGACTGAGCTGCAATGATACCTACTGCTTCTCCGATTTCTACGTCTTGACCTGTAGCCAAGTTACGTCCATAGCATCGCTTACATACCCCATGCTGAGTCCGGCAAGTCAATACCGTACGAATATGCACGGATTCCACATCTATTTGGTTAGCTAAGATGTCAGCGATCTCTTCCGTAATGAGTTCATTTTTCTTGATAATAATCTCGCCTGTTTCAGGGTGACGTACTGTAGCGAACGAGATTCGACCATTAATGCGGTCATAAAGATCTTCGATCTTGTTCTTTCCATCAACGATTGGCGATACCTTTAAGCCTTTGTCAGTTCCGCAATCAATCTCACGCACAATAACGTCTTGCGCAACGTCAACCAAACGACGAGTCAAGTAACCGGAATCCGCTGTACGTAGGGCCGTATCGGCCAAACCTTTCCGTGCACCGTGGGTAGAGATAAAGTACTCTAATACCGTTAGACCTTCACGGAAGTTCGACTTGATCGGTAACTCGATGATACGTCCAGATGGGTTTGCCATCAATCCACGCATTCCAGCTAGCTGTGTGATCTGAGATACGTTACCACGCGCTCCAGAGTTCGCCATCATATAAATAGAGTTAAACTTATCCAATGAGGACATGAGAACTTCTGTTACTTCGTCCTTCGCTTTACTCCATACGCTAATAACGCGATCATATCGCTCGTCTTCCGTAATCAAACCTCGGCGATATTGATGCATGATCGTTTGAACTCTTTCTTCTGCGGCAGCAATAATTCTCTTCTTCTCTTCAGGTGTCTTGATGTCCGCTACCGCTACTGTTAAACCAGCCTTAGTAGAGTAGGTAAAACCAAGATCCTTTACTCGGTCTAGCATGACTGTCGTTTGCGTTGTTCCGAAACGACGGAATACTTCTCCGATAATCGTTCCAAGGAAACCTTTCTTAACAGCTTCCTGTTCTTTTGCTAATTGAGTATCAATGAATTCTTTGACACTTGCTCCCTTATCGAAAACAAAGTAACGATCAGGTGTACCTACTTGTAGGTTGCCTTTCGTCGGTTCATTGATAAATGGCATATCAGGAGGGAAGATTTCGTTAAAGATGATTTTCCCTGTTGTTGTAACAATTAAAGCCTGCTCCTGTTGTGGAGTAAAGGAGGTCTTTCCTAATGTTTTCGCTGGAACGGCTACGCGAGCATGTAAGGAAATTAATCCGTTTTGGTAAGCATGGATTGCTGCATTAGGAGAATGGAATACTTGACCTTCCCCTTTAGATCCTACTCTCTCAATGGTTAGATAATAACTTCCTAGAACCATATCCTGAGATGGAGTTACAACTGGCTTACCATCCTTAGGGTTCAAGATATTATGAGCTGCCAACATGAGAAGACGAGCTTCTGCTTGTGCTTCAGCAGAAAGCGGAACGTGAACCGCCATTTGGTCTCCGTCGAAGTCAGCATTATAAGCTGTACATACCAGCGGGTGAAGACGAATCGCGCGACCTTCAACAAGGATCGGCTCGAACGCCTGGATCCCTAGTCTGTGCAAAGTAGGGGCACGGTTCAATAGAACTGGATGCTCCTTAATGACTTCCTCAAGAACATCCCAAATCTCTGGGTGAACGCGTTCTACTTTACGCTTTGCACTCTTAATGTTATGAGCAAGACCCTTGCTCACCAATTCTTTCATTACAAAAGGCTTAAATAGCTCTAGAGCCATTTCCTTCGGTAATCCGCATTGGTACATTCTTAGATTCGGCCCTACAACGATAACCGAACGACCAGAATAGTCAACACGCTTACCAAGCAAGTTTTGACGGAAACGACCTTGCTTTCCTTTAAGCATATGACTCAAGGACTTCAATGGGCGATTTCCTGGGCCGGTCACTGGACGACCACGACGTCCATTATCGATTAGAGCATCTACTGCTTCTTGCAGCATACGCTTTTCATTTTGAACGATAATATCTGGCGCACCCAGATCAAGAAGACGCTTCAACCGATTATTTCTGTTAATGACACGACGATAGAGATCGTTCAAGTCAGAAGTAGCAAACCTACCTCCATCGAGCTGTACCATAGGACGAAGCTCTGGTGGAATAACAGGAAGGACTTCAAGTACCATCCACTCTGGCTTATTGCCAGAAGCACGGAAGGACTCTAGAACTTCCAATCGCTTGATGATTCTAGATCTGCGCTGACCTTGAGCAGAGTTCAACTCTTCCTTTAACTGAACCACTTCTTTGTCCAAATCGATTTGTGCAAGAAGTCTCTTAATCGATTCAGCACCCATACCCGCGGTAAAGGAATTACCGTACTTCTCGCGATAGTTACGATATTCTTTTTCGGAAAGAAGCTGTTTTCTGTCAAGTGGTGTATCCCCAGCATCAATTACTACATAAGAAGCAAAGTAAATGACTTCTTCTAGAGAACGTGGAGACATATCTAATACAAGTCCCATCCGGCTAGGAATTCCTTTGAAATACCAGATATGTGAAACCGGAGCGGCTAGCTCAATATGAGCCATCCGCTCGCGGCGAACCTTTGCCCTCGTGACTTCAACCCCACAACGGTCACAAACTACGCCCTTGTAACGTACGCGCTTGTACTTACCGCAGTGACATTCCCAGTCTTTCGTAGGACCGAAGATCTTTTCGCAGAATAGACCTTCTTTCTCCGGCTTTAGCGTTCTATAGTTAATCGTTTCAGGCTTCTTAACCTCTCCGAAAGACCAAGATCTGATTTTTTCAGGTGAAGCTAAGCCGATTTTCATATACTCAAAATTGTTCACATCTAACAAGGGGCATACCTCCCATGACCGGTTTTCAACCCTTAATCTTCAGCGCCTACACCTTGAAGGTTGAGGTTTAACTTGTCACCTGCATTATCATCTTCTTCATCGACTTCGCGCATCTCGATTTCCTGCTCATCTTCGGCCAGGATCTTAACATCCATACCCAAACTTTGCAGCTCTTTTATTAATACCTTAAACGATTCAGGAACACCTGGCTCTGGTACGTTCTCACCTTTAACAATCGATTCGTAAGTTTTCACACGACCAACCACGTCATCGGACTTGACTGTAAGGATTTCTTGAAGCGTGTAGGCCGCACCGTAAGCTTCCAGCGCCCAAACCTCCATCTCCCCGAAACGCTGTCCACCGAATTGAGCTTTACCACCCAATGGCTGTTGCGTAACAAGAGAGTATGGTCCAGTCGAACGAGCATGGATCTTATCGTCAACCATGTGAGCCAGCTTAATCATGTACATGACACCCACAGTTACACGGTTATCAAATGGCTCCCCTGTACGTCCATCGAACAATACGGTTTTACCATCCTTAGATAAACCAGCTTCCTCTAGTGTTTCGAATACGTCAGTTTCCCGCGCACCATCGAATACTGGAGTAGCTATATGGATACCTAATGCCCTTGCCGCCATACCTAGGTGAGTCTCTAATACCTGACCGATGTTCATACGAGACGGTACCCCAAGCGGGTTCAATACGACTTGTACCGGTGTGCCGTCAGGTAAGAATGGCATATCTTCTTCAGGTAGAATTCTTGCAATTACCCCTTTGTTACCATGGCGTCCGGCCATCTTATCTCCAACGGAGATCTTACGCTTCTGAGCGATATAAACCCTTACCAACTGGTTCACACCTGGTGGGAGTTCGTCACCGTTCTCGCGAGTAAACACTTTAACGTCTACGATAATACCAGATCCACCGTGTGGAACTCGTAGAGATGTATCTCTTACTTCACGCGCCTTCTCTCCGAAGATCGCATGAAGAAGTCTTTCTTCCGCCGTAAGCTCCGTAACCCCTTTAGGTGTTACTTTACCTACTAGAATGTCGCCGTCTTCGATTTCGGCCCCTACGCGAATAATACCGCGCTCATCCAAATTCTTCAGGGCATCTTCCCCTACGTTTGGAATATCACGAGTAATTTCCTCTGGCCCTAATTTCGTATCACGCGCTTCTGACTCATATTCTTCAATGTGAATAGAGGTGTAAACATCCTCTTTCACAAGCTTCTCGCTCATAAGGATGGCATCCTCGTAGTTGTACCCTTCCCAAGTCATAAAGGCAACCAGAGCATTACGTCCTAATGCTAGTTCTCCTTTTTCTGTAGAAGGACCATCTGCGATGATGTCTCCAGCCTTCACATATTCGTTCTTCCGAATGGTTGGGCGTTGATTCACACATGTTCCTTGATTGGAGCGGATAAACTTCTGTAAACGATACTTATCCAAGTCTCCTTTAACCATCTTCACGCCTTCTGGAAGTTCATTTGTTGCCGTTGGTCTTAATCTAGACTCAAGTCCAGATAGACCCCAATCCTTCGGTGTAGGAACAGGATTGTTGTTTTGGTCAAAGAATTGAACTCTGCGAATCCAAATCTCTCTTGCTGTTACTCTTTCCACGATTCCTGGGTGCTTCGCAACAGCTGCTACTCCTGAGTCTTTTGCTGCTTTATACTCCATACCCGTTCCGATGAACGGAGCTTCTGGTACTAAGAGAGGCACGGCCTGACGTTGCATGTTCGCTCCCATGAGGGCACGGTTGGCGTCATCGTTCTCTAAGAAAGGAATCATCGCTGTAGCGACGGATACAACCTGCTTAGGCGATACGTCCATAAAGTCAACCTTATCGCGCGGAATGGTTAAGATTTCACCCTTACGGCGACAAATGACGGTTTCGTTTAAGAATCGGCCTTCTTCATTGATTGGAGCATTCGCTTGCGCAACATTATAAACATCTTCCTCATCGGCTGTGAGGTAGACGATCTCTTCTGTTACTAAGCTGGTTTCTGGATCGACTCTTCTGCGCGGAGTTTCAATGAATCCATACTCATTAATCCTCGCATAACTAGAAAGAGAGTTGATCAAACCAATGTTTGGACCTTCCGGTGTCTCAATCGGACACATACGACCATAGTGAGAGTGATGCACGTCACGCACTTCGAAACCTGCGCGTTCCCGCGTCAAACCACCAGGCCCCAAGGCACTCAAACGACGCTTATGCGTAAGTTCTGCCAGTGGGTTCGTTTGGTCCATAAACTGAGACAGCTGACTGCTTCCAAAGAACTCCTTAATCGCCGCAATAACAGGGCGAATATTGATAAGAGCCTGTGGTGTAATAGCATTGGCATCTTGAATAGACATCCGCTCTCGAACGACACGCTCCATACGAGACAACCCGATACGGAATTGGTTCTGTAATAGCTCACCTACGGAACGCAGTCTACGATTCCCAAGGTGGTCGATGTCATCCGTGTTTCCAATGCCGTGAAGCAAGTTAATAAAGTAATTAATAGCCGCGATAATATCAGCCGGCGTAATGTGTTTAACTGTTTTATCAATAATACCGTTAGAGATAACCTTAATGATCTGCCCGTCATCCGTTGGTGAGAAGATATTAATACCTTGCACTTCGATATCTTCTTCTACTACACCGCCGCGAGGCTTCATTTTCGTGATGTTCAATCCACCCGCTAAGTACTTCTCCAACTTCTCCATAAGACGACGATCAACGGTTTGCCCTGCTTGAGCCAAGATTTCTCCTGTGCTGTTATCGACAAGGGTTTCAGCTAACTTCTGGTTATAGATTCGGTTGCGTATATGTAATTTCTTGTTGATCTTATAACGACCGACATTCGCCAGATCATAACGCTTAGGATCAAAGAATCGAGATACCAAAAGACTCTTTGCATTGTCTACTGTAGGTGGTTCACCTGGACGAAGACGCTCGTAGATTTCAATAAGAGCTTTTTCTGTAGAGTCCGTGTTATCTTTTTCTAATGTATTCTTGATATACTCGTCTTCACCAAGGATATTCAGGATTTCTGCATCAGACCCAAAACCTAATGCACGCAAAAGAACCGTAACGGGGATCTTCCTTGTACGGTCGATACGAACGTAAATGACGTCCTTAGCATCAGTCTCTAGTTCCAGCCAAGCCCCACGATTCGGGATGACAGTAGCCGTAAAAGCTTGTTTTCCGTTTTTATCCACTTTTGTATTGTAGTAAACACTAGGGGAACGTACAAGCTGACTGACGATGACGCGTTCCGCACCATTAATAACGAAGGTACCTGTATCCGTCATGAGAGGGAAATCTCCCATGAAAACTTCTTGTTCCTTTACTTCACCAGTTTCCTTATTAATTAAGCGTACTTTAACACGAAGGGGTGCTGCGTAGGTAACATCCCGTTCCTTGGTTTCATCGACAGAATATTTAGGCTCACCTAAACTATAGTCTATGAACTCCAAAACTAGATTCCCAGTAAAGTCCTGGATTGGGGAAATGTCCTGGAACATCTCTCGTAACCCTTCATCCAAGAACCATTGATAGGACTTCTGCTGGATTTCAATTAGATTAGGTAATTCCATTACTTCTTCAATTCTGGCATAACTCCTGCGTTGACGATAACGTCCGCTTTGAATCAGATGACCTGCCAAATCCATTCACCCCTCAAACCCGAGTATTATCAATGCTAAAAACCCTCAAAAACGCTAGAAAACTTGGCTAACGCCAAGCCTTATCGTAGCGTCGTGCAAATTTCCTTCAACCTCTCTTACTAGTTTAAGACAGGGACAGAAAAATTGACTGGCGCCAAGTTACTAACCCTCCTTATCCATCCTCCTTAACATTGCCGGAGTGAGTAAGAAAAATTTCAGTAATCCTAGATAACCGAGGGTACATATAACCAATAATTAATGCAGCTACACAATGATGTAATAGAGCATCTAAATAAAAAATGGACAGTTCTATTATGTTATTATTGCCATAAAAAAACTCATCCATTCAATAAAACTGTAAAAAACTTAAAAGACAATGCATAAGAACTGAATATCCAGTCTTAACTCGAAGTTGTACAAGATCTCTGCGTACTGTAAGATGCATTATAACGGGGTTATAATAAATACCTACAGTCGAAAAAAGTCAACTCTTGACAACGATAAAAAAATTGCCTCTTTTAGCATTTTATAACGATAACACAAACAAAAATTGATGTCAACTTCTATTTAGATGAGACTTTACAAATGATCTAGCCTTGTTGCTTTGATAATCCAGTATCCCTTGTCTTGGACTACCTTTTCTACTTTCTGATAAATCTCCTGCAATTTGCTCATAGCTGAAGGTCCACCTTGCTTCTTCTGGATAACAATCCATAACGAACCTGTATCCTTAAGTCTTGGGTAGGCCTCTTCGAAGATTTGGTGTACGGTTTGCTTACCAGCGCGAATGGGTGGATTAGTAAGAATCACGTCATACTTCTGATCTGGAAGATTCTCAAATAAGAAGCTAGTCATGATTTCAACATTATGTATGCCATTTCGCTCAGCGTTCCTCTGCGCTAATGTAACAGCTCTCTCATTCACATCCGCCATCCATACCTTTCCTTTGCTCGCTAACCTAGCGGCAACCAATCCGATAGGGCCATAGCCACAACCCATATCTAACACTTCATCTTTAGGTTGAATTTGCATTTCCTCAATTAATAGAACACTTCCATAATCAATACGGTCTCTTGAGAATACACCTGCATCAGTGATGAATTTAAGAGATTGGTCCCGCAGTTCAAAAACAAACTCTTTTTCCTGATGTTCTACTGAAGGCCTATTAGAATAGTAATGTTCACTCATGGTGCTCACCTCTTTCCATTAACCAAGTCTACCTATCTCTTGTTTGTACGAACGAAGGGAAAAATATACGAAGAGTAGAAAAAGAGTACAAAAAGCAAGACCCACTGCATATAACAGTGGGTCTTAGATGATAAAAGTAGAAACTACTTAACTTCTACAGTTGCGCCAGCTTCTTCAAGCTTAGCTTTGATAGCTTCTGCATCGTCCTTAGAAACGCCTTCTTTAACAGTAGCAGGAGCTCCGTCAACCATAGCCTTAGCTTCTTTAAGTCCAAGTCCAGTCAACTCACGAACAACCTTGATTACGTTGATCTTACCAGCACCTGCGTTAGCAAGTACTACAGTGAACTCAGTTTGTTCAGCAACTTCAGCAGCAGCAGCTCCGCCTACCATTGCAACTGGAGCAGCAGCAGTTACTCCGAATTCTTCTTCGATTGCTTTTACTAGATCGTTAAGTTCAAGAACAGACATACCTTTAATTGCTTCTAAGATTTGCTCTTTAGACATGTGTGAATCCTCCTAAATTTTTAATAGTTATATTGGTTCGAACGCTAGTGAATTAAGCTTCTTGTTCTTTCTTTTCTCCAACTGCCTTAACAGCAAGAGCAAAGTTACGCATTGGCGCTTGAAGAACGCTAAGCAACATAGAAAGTAAGCCTTCGCGGGAAGGTAGAGCTGCCAATGCCTTGATTTGTTCATCAGACATTACCGCTCCGTCAACGATACCGCCTTTAATTTCAAGCTTATCGTTCTTCTTTGCGAAATCAGCAAGTACTTTTGCAGCTGTAACTTCATCTTGAGCAAACGCGATCGCAGTAGGTCCAGTTAGATATTGATCTAAACCAGAAACCCCTACTTCTGCTGTTGCACGTTGAGCCAACTTGTTCTTATAAACCTTGAACTCAACTCCAGCTTCACGACAAAGTTTACGAAGTTCAGTTGCTTGCTTAACAGTCAAGCCACGGTAGTCACTCAATACAGCACTCTTAGATTCACGAAGTTTCGTTGCAATCTCTTGTACCGATTGAACTTTCTCTTCACGTACTACTGCCATGTTACACCTCCTATTAGATTTTCTGGTGCAAGATAAGAGAAATACCCTCCACAAGACAAGCGGAGGGCATAGATAATCTATCTATTATGCACCTCGGAAGGAAATTAAGCTCTTACGAGCACCTTCTGTCTACGGTAATCAAATGTTCATTTTTATGATGTGCTCTGAGGCACAAGATATATAATATCAACAGTGCGTTAGGAAGTCAACTACTTCGCTGCACCAATTGTTCCCAAGTTCACTTTTACACCAGGTCCCATTGTGGAGCTTACAGTGATATTCTTCATGTAAGTTCCTTTTGCAGCAGCTGGCTTCGCCTTTTGAAGAGTGTCGATAACAGTTGCTAAGTTATCAGCCAACTTTTCGTTGTCGAAAGAAACCTTACCGATAGGAGCGTGGATATTACCAGCCTTATCTGTACGGTATTCGATTTTACCAGCCTTAATTTCTTTAACAGCTCTGTCAAGATCAAAAGTTACAGTACCTGTCTTAGGGTTTGGCATTAAGCCTTTAGGTCCTAGAACACGCCCAAGCTTACCTACTTGACCCATCATGTCAGGAGTAGCAACAACTACATCAAACTCGAACCAACCTTGTTGGATCTTGTTGATTAGATCTTCATCCCCTACAAAATCAGCGCCAGCAGCTTCTGCTTCTTTAGCTTTTTCACCTTTAGCGAAGACAAGAACTCGTTGAGTCTTTCCTGTACCGTGTGGTAATACAACAGCTCCACGAAGTTGTTGATCAGCCTTTCTTACGTCAACACCAAGCTTTACTGCTACTTCAACAGTTTCGTCGAACTTAGCAGATGCAGCCTTCTTTACTAATTCAATTGCTTCAGCAACATCATATTGCTTCGCACGGTCAACAAGCTTTACAGCTTCTTGAAACTTCTTTCCTTGTTTAGCCACTTTTGTTTCCTCCTTAAATTATGTGGTAGTAGCGGTTCTGCGGTTTTACCTCCCACCGGCTGCTAATAGCAGCCTAAAGAAAACGTCGGCAGAAACAGAACTCGTCCGTAATCCTCGCCGACGTCTTTCACAACTTGAAACTAGTCTTCGATCACGATTCCCATGCTTCGAGCCGTACCCTCAACCATACGCATAGCAGCTTCTACGCTAGCAGCGTTAAGGTCAGGCATCTTGGTTTCTGCGATTTCACGAACCTTGTCGCGCTTAATCGTAGCAACCTTCGTACGATTAGGAACACCAGAACCAGACTCGATACCAGCAGCTTTCTTCAAAAGAACAGCAGCTGGAGGGGTCTTAGTGATGAAGGTAAAAGAACGGTCTTCAAATACAGTTATTTCAACAGGAATGATCAAACCTGCTTGTTCTTGGGTACGAGCATTGAATTCTTTACAGAATCCCATGATATTAACCCCTGCTTGACCAAGCGCAGGACCTACTGGAGGAGCTGGATTCGCTTTACCTGCAGGAATTTGTAATTTAACCATTTTAATAACCTTTTTAGCCATGTGACACACCTCCTTAATCCGAAATGTGGTGAACGGGACGAGCCCTCCCACTTAAAACACACTTCGTCGCAATAAATTATATCACAACGAGTTTATGAAACAAAATTGAAAATACCACATCGCGCAGTATATTTCAAGCCTTTACGGACTTTATATTTTTTCCACTTGAGTGTAATCCAGTTCAACCGGCGTCTCGCGTCCGAACATGTTCACATGAACCTTGATCTTACGCTTGTCCGTTTGAATCTCTTCTATAGTGCCGACAAAGTCGGTGAATGGCCCTTCTTTCACTTTTACCGTTTCTTTTAAGTTGAAGTCGATCTTAGGCTTAACTTCCTCAACGCCCATTTGCTTTAATATCGAATCGACCTCGCCCGGCTTAAGGGGAGTGGGCTTAGATCCAGAACCTGCCGATCCAACGAATCCTGTTACACCAGGCGTATTACGCACAACGTACCAAGAATCATCCGTCATGATCATCTCGACGATGACATACCCAGGAAACACCTTCTTCGTAACGGTTTTCTTCTTACCGTCTTTCATCTCAACTTCGTCTTCAGTCGGGATGAGTACTCGAAAGATCTTATCCTTCATATCCATGGATTCGACACGCTTTTCTAGATTGGTTTTTACCTTGTTTTCATACCCAGAATAGGTATGAACAACATACCAAGACTTTTCCATTCAGTAGGACTGTAACGTCCTTTCCCCCCTATCGATTTATTGACCTAAAATCAATTCAATGATCTGTGAAATCCCTAAATCGATAACCGCAAAGAATACGGCAATCAGTGTGACTGTCACAAGAACAACAGACGTATACGTCGTTAACTCCTTGCGATTGGGCCACCTTACTTTCTTCAGTTCTGCTACAACATCACGAAAAAAAGAAGGCACACTCTTAAATCCAGCACCTAGTCTAGCTAAGAACCCCACGGCTACACCCCCAATACATCGAGCCTATAGTTAGCGTGTTTCACGATGAGCAGTGTGCCCATTGCAAAATTTGCAGAACTTCTTCATCTCAATGCGGTCAGGATGCTTACGCTTATTTTTGCCTGTGGTGTAGTTACGTTGCTTACACTCGGTGCACGCTAAAGTTACGATAACTCGCATGTTGTTACACCTCCCACATTTTTAAATCTTACCCGTTAAGGGTGTTAGACGTTCTCTAAAAACATATAAACTACTATATCCTAACAGGTAAAACCAGCTACTTGCACAGCTACCCTAAAAACTTTAGCACACTCGGAATATCGATGTCAAGAAGAATGACAATTGAATCTTGACACAACGTTTTCCATTACGATTTAGGAAGTTCAGATCATTAACATCCATTATTAACTGTTTTTGGACGAATAATCAACATTTTGTTAAAGAAAACTTTGGAGAGATTGGAGATAGGATTTTTTGATTGATGTAATCTTTTTTAGATTTTCTTTAATTTTAGGCCTGTCTTTGCATTGTTAATACAATTTTCTATATAACTACTTCTATTCTCTGGATATTTACCCGTTTTAACCTGACTTTGTGGGTCAACTTTTTCTCTTCACTCCTAATCCTAGTCGAAAAATGGTCTGGATATTTCAATTTCAATCCGTTCTAATACTTCTCTCCAGCTCAAACTCACGACATTTTCGTTATTCTCACGTATTCATCCACTTTTCTCACGATCTGGACACCGAAAACCACGAACCGGTAATCATTGCAATTATCGGACCTGTTTTGATCACGAATTCTAGCTGCTTTCTCACAAATCAATAATAATTACAAATAACCCGATCACTTTCCGTCTCTCAGCTCCAACAACCAAACGAAAATCACGAAACAGACAACCAAACTCACGGACAATAGTTACGAAGTCACATTCCTACAACTATTACAAATAGGCCCACACCGCACATCATACAAAGCAAAAACCTCACCTAAACCAAAGCCCTAAAGGACTAATCGTTTAGTGAGGTTTATCATTTTAGTATAGATATTTCCCTGATTTCTAAATATTTTTCAAGTTTACGCTTCACTCTCTGCAACGCATTGTCAATCGACTTCACATGCCGATCTAAGTCAACCGCAATCTCTTGGTAGGAGCGGCCATCTAAATAAAGCGCTAGCACTTGTCTTTCTAAGTCACTGAGAATCTGTGCCATCTTATCTTCGATATCATCAAACTTTTCTTGATTGATAATCAATTCTTCAGGGTCTGTAACTCGTGTACCGCAAATCACGTCCAATAGCGTTCTGTCGGAATCTTCATCATAGATCGGTTTATCTAGGGAAACGTAAGAGTTGAGTGGGATGTGTTTTTGTCTAGTCGCAGTTTTAATTGCGGTGATAATCTGCCTTGTGATACACAACTCAGCAAACGCCTTAAAAGATGTCAACTTGTCCCCGCGATAATCACGTATCGCCTTGTAAAGTCCAATCATTCCTTCTTGAACAATATCCTCTCGATCAGCCCCGATTAAGAAATAGGATCTGGCCTTCGCCCGGACAAAATTCTTATATTTATGAATGAGGTATTCCAACGCATCCGAGTCACCCTCTCTGACCATGTCAACCAGATCTTCATCAGATATGTAATCATATTCAGCGGGTATATCTACGTCTTTAAGGTCGACATTCACGTTTTCATCCCTCCGGGCTCCCGACATGCCCCTCCCACTTGAGATACATGATAAGCACATCTTATCAAGCATGTCAAACGGGAGAGGAATAGATGAAATCATTATACATTATGTAACCTTGGAACGTCAACAATCGGCTCCTCTGTTAAACATTATTGCCTCCTCCATTTTTCGAAGAGTTCTGCTATATCTCCTTTTAGCGGAATGCCTGAACGTAGGGGCTCGTACTTTATTTTATCGACCTTTTGACGAATGGATTTCTTCGACTTCTCAATATCTTCCAGTAATTCCCTTGCGGATTTTCGTAATGCTCCATAGCCAAATGACATTCTCTGCTCGGTATAATCTGAGGTCGCTACAGTGATTCTTCTTTTTCTGGAAATTTCCTTTTTAACTAGGCGCTCAATTAATTCATCCGCGGTCTCATTCTCTTTCGTGTAAAAGATATCGACCTTGTACTCTTTAATCCTTTTCCCCATACCCGGTACCTGGTGAGCATCGAAAACCACTACGATTTTATAACCTGAATAAGCCTGGAATTCAGAAAGCATCGTTAGCAGTTCGTCCCTCGCTCTGCCTAACTCGTTTTTCTTCATGGCGGCAAGCTTAGGCCAGGCACCGATCATATTGTAGCCATCTACAACAAGTAGCTCTTCCATTCCTCACTATTCCCATCAAGTCGTTTTATTGCCAATTGGGTTTCGTTGTCTATGCACTTCAAACATGAGCAAGGCTGCTGCCACCGAGGCATTAAGGGATGTAACATGTCCCACCATCGGAAGTCGCACAGTAAAATCACAAGTATCTTTTACAAGGCGGCTCATCCCCTTGCCTTCGCTCCCAATAACAAGCCCGATTGGCATATCATATCTACCTTGTCTGAAATCTTGTTCTCCTGTTGCGTCCGTTCCAACCATCCAAACTCCTTTTTCCTTTAAGTCTTCCATTATCCTCACCAAATTTGTGACTCTTGCAACCGGAACATATTCCATGGCGCCCGCTGCTGCTTTCGCAACAGTAGAGGTTAAGCCGACCGCTCTTCGTTTTGGAATAATCACGCCGTGTGCTCCAATTGCATCCGCCGTCCGCATGATAGAACCTAAATTATGAGGATCTTCGATTTCATCTAGGATTAGAATAAGTGGCGATTCTCCTTTTTCTTCCGCGCGCTTCAAGATATCTTCCACTTCTACGTAATCATAAGCCGCGACGAAAGCGACAACCCCTTGATGAGCTTCTCCTTCAGCTACTTGATCTAACTTCTTTTTGGGAACAAGCTGCACCTGAATTTTCGCTTCTTTCGCCATCCCGACCACTTGACTCATTGGTCCCTTCATCGAACCCTCAGCAACCCAGATCTTATTGACAGATCGGCCGGAGCGTAGAACTTCTAAAACTGGATTTCTACCTACAATATATTCTTCACTCATGCCTTTTCACCCGTTTCAATTATAGTAAACATTCTTTTTATAAGGCTATCCAATCTCTGCTTCTGTCCCGTTAAATATAGATAACCAAGCATACATTCGAAGCCGGAACTATTCCGATATTCTATAGGATCCGCATTTTTAGGGATCGTGCCCGACTTGGTATTACGTCCACGCTTCACCATCCAACTCTCTTCTTCTGTCAATTCTTCTTGCAGGATATGCAGTGCTCTTGATTGGGCTTTAGCCGATACATATTGCGTCGCCATCCGGTGAAGAAGGTGGGGCTTAGCCCCCTTCTTCGCAATAAGATGTTGGCGAACATAGACCTCTAATACGGCATCTCCCATATAAGCTAAAGTAAGAGGATTCAGCAGTTTGGGCTCGGTACTTAATGGTTCGTCGAGAAAAATCATATTTACTTCCTTCTCCACCTTACACCCTGTGGCGTATCTTCAAGGATGATTCCTTGCTCTTGTAAGAGATCTCGGATTTCATCCGCTCGTTTAAAATTCCGATCTTTCCTTGCTTGAACTCTTTCGTGAATCAGTGAATCAATCTCCTCATCAAGCAATTCTGCCCCTTCTGCTATAAAAGGAAGACCAAGTACATCTCCAAATTCTTTAAGCAAATTGAGGTACACTTGAATACCGTCCATCGACACCTTATTGTTTCGCAAATATTGATTCGACTCACGAACCCACTCGAATACGATAGCTAAAGCATCCGCTGTGTTAAAGTCATTATCCATCGCTTCCTGAAACTTCAATCGATATTGATCTTGCTTTTCCTGTTCTTGATGCGTGTCAGCTGTCGCTGCCTGTTTTCTGTGCTCTAGGTTTGTAACGGCAGTAATAATCCGATCCCACGCATTCTGTGCCTGTTCGAGTAATTCTTGGCTGAAGTTGATCGGATTACGGTAGTGCGCACTCAGCATAAAGAATCGAAGAATATGCGGTGGCACTTGCTCGCGCAACTCCTTAACTAGAATGAAGTTCCCTAGAGATTTAGACATCTTTTCATTGTCTATATTAATATACCCGTTATGCATCCAATATTTCGCCATGCTTTTGCCCGTGAGTGCCTCGGTTTGAGCAATTTCGTTTTCGTGATGAGGAAAAATTAAATCATGCCCTCCGCCATGAATGTCAAAGCTCTCACCAAGATACTTCATCGACATCGCCGAGCACTCGATATGCCAGCCTGGACGCCCTTCGCCCCATGGACTTGGCCAAGAGATTTCGCCTGGCTTCGCACTCTTCCATAAAACGAAATCAAGTGGGTTTTCCTTTTGCTCATTCACAGCGATTCTTGCGCCTGACTGAAGCTCCTCAATATTTTGATGAGAGAGCTTCCCATACTCATCGAACTTGTCAGTACGGAAGTAAACATCGCCACTGGATTCATAAGCAAATCCTTTATCAATCAATTGTTTAACGAAGTCAACAATCTCTTCGATATGATCAGAAACCCGTGGGTGAACCTTCGCTTCCTTTACCCCTAGAGCTGTCACATCATCCTTATAGGCTGCAATAAATTGTTCTGCTACCTCTAGGACCGTTTGCCCAGTTTCTTCTGCTTTACGGATTAGCTTATCATCAACATCAGTGAAATTTTGGATATAAGTTACTTCATAGCCACGATAAGTTAAATAGTTTCTTACCACATCAAAGACAATCGGCGGCCTTGCATTACCGATATGAATAAAGTTATACACGGTTGGGCCGCACACATACATCTTGACCTTTCCCGGCTCCATCGGCTCAAAGTTTTCTTTCCTTTTTGTTAATGAATTATATAGTTGAATGCTCACCTGATTTCAGGCCTCCCTTCACTTGATCCAGTTCCTTCTTTAATTCATCAATTTCGCGCTGCATGGACCGAAGCATATCGGCGACAGGATCCGGCAAATTTACTTGATCCAAGTCATCAGTTATGCGAACCCCATTTTGCACCACGATTCTCCCAGGAATACCAACAACAGTGGAATGAGGAGGCACTTCCTGCAAGACGACGGATCCTGCTCCAATTTTAGAGAAATCTCCAATTCTCATCGATCCAAGCACTTTTGCCCCGGAGGCAATAATAACGTTATTGCCAATGGTCGGATGACGTTTCCCTTTTTCTTTTCCTGTTCCACCCAACGTTACCCCTTGATAGATCGTGACATTATCACCTATTTCACAAGTTTCTCCAATAACCACACCCATACCATGGTCAATAAATAATCGTCTGCCGATAACCGCTCCAGGATGAATTTCAATTCCTGTAAAGAACCGAGCCAATTGAGAGATCGCACGAGCGAGCGTATACCACTTCTTCTTCCACAAAGAATGACTCATACGATGAAACCAAATCGCATGAAGTCCAGAATATGTTAATACCACCTCTAAAGAACTCCTGGCCGCAGGATCTTGTTGAAAGACGGTATCTATATCTTCCTTCAACCTATTAAACACTAGCTGACACTCCCTTACGTTAGGGTATTAAATACAAAAAACACCGCCCCAAAAGCAATACATTGCTTTCAGAGACGGTGTAATCCGCGGTTCCACTCTGCTTAGATTCTCCCATAGAGAAAATCTCGCTTGTTACCCTTCGTTAACGGTGGGTGATTCCGGTTCCACCTACTTCCTCACACGAGGGTTCAGCGAACGACTCCCAGGCGCACTTCCAAAGATTCGGATGCAAGCTGCTTTCAGCTGAGGGCAGCTCTCTCTGTAGCAGCCGAAATCTTAGTACTCTTCCTGTTCTACGTCTTTTTATTTTACTATTGTACGTAAGCTAATATTCTTTGGGTTACTTTTTCTTTTCCTAATAAGGATAGCGTCTGGTTCAAGTCACGTCCGTGAAGCTCTCCTGTTACAGCTACGCGGACCGGCATAAAGAGAGCTTTCCCCTTTTGTCCCGTAGCCTTCTGTACAGTCTTCAACGCTTGCTTTACATCTTCCGCTGTAAAAGTTTCTAGGCTCTTCACTTCTTCATAGAAAGCCTTCATCACTTGGGGAACTTGTTCTTCAGCAAGCACAGCCTGTGCTTCTTCTCCGTATTCTATCTCATTTTTGAAGAAATTAGAAGTCAATTCAACAATCTCCGCCCCATAGGATAACTGCTCCTGATAAAGGGCCACTAATTGACTTGTCCACTCCAACTGCTCTTCTGTTGGCTGTTCAGCTACTAACCCAGCCGCTTTCAAGTGAGGAAGACAGATGTCAAGTACTCTCTCAATAGGTTGCTGCTTGATGTAATGATTATTCATCCACTTCAGCTTCTCTGGGTCAAACACAGATGGAGACTTAGAAACACGAGTAAGGGAGAATTTCTCAATTAACTGCTCCTTCGTAAAGATTTCCTCTTCCCCTTCAGGCGACCAGCCTAACAAGACGAGGAAATTCATTAAGGCTTCAGGTAGATACCCTAACTCTAAGTATTGCTCAACAAATTGGACAACAGACTCATCTCTTTTACTCATCTTTTGTCTATCTTGGTTTAAAATCAACGCTACGTGGGCAAAATCCGGAGGCTCTACCCCTATAGCTTCATAAACCATGAGCTGTCTTGGCGTATTCGATAAGTGCTCTTCACCGCGGATAACATGGGTAATTTCCATAAGATAATCATCTATTGTTACCGCAAAGTTATATGTCGGGATCCCATCTGGACGAGCAACGACGAAGTCTCCAATTCCATTGGATTCGAACGTGACTTCCCCGCGGATATGGTCCTTCACCACATATTCCTTATTTTCTAGTACACGAAAACGCGTGGATGGCTTGCGTCCTTCTTTTTCGTATTGTTCCTTTTGCTGGGCTGTCAGGTTGCGGCACTTCCCTGAGTACATCGGCATTAACCCTTGGGCTTTCATTTCTTCACGTTCTTGCTCTAATTCCTCAGGAGTACAGTAGCAAGGATATGCCTTTCCTTCTGCAACAAACTGTTCAAGATACTTTGTATAAATATCTAAGCGATCCATAGAACGATAAGGGGCAAACGGACCACCTACATCCACGCTTTCATCCCATTCTACTCCGAGCCAGCGCATACTAGCCATCAACTTAGCTTCCGCGCTTTCCACGTTCCGCTGTTGGTCGGTGTCTTCTATACGAATAATAAACTTGCCGCCTTGATTGCGGGCAAAAAGGTAATTAAAGAGAGCTGATCTTGCTCCACCAATATGTAAATGCCCTGTAGGACTCGGGGCAAAGCGAACGCGAACTTCCTTGCTCATATCTTTCAAACCCTCCTATTTTCGTACCTCTACTTCTAAGTTGACATTATAGCATAAGTTCCTTCTTCTGCCTCTTCTTTTTACTTCGATAAGAGAACAGCAGCCTGAGCTGCAATGCCTTCTCCACGACCGGTAAAACCTAACTTTTCCGTTGTCGTTGCTTTCACGTTCACTTGGTCTGTCTCGACTTCAAGTAGACTTGCAATCAACTGATTCATCTCAGGAATGTATGGGGCCATCTTCGGCTTCTGTGCGATGATGGTACAATCCATGTTTATTACTTTATATCCCTTTTTCTTCATGATGGCTACCACTTGTTGCAAGAGCACCTTGCTATCCGCATCCTTATAAGCTTGATCCGTATCCGGGAAGTGTTTTCCTATATCCCCTTCACCCAATGCACCTAGAACTGCATCACTAATCGCATGCAATAAGACATCAGCATCGGAATGCCCGAGCAACCCTAACTCGTAAGGAATCGTAATTCCCCCAATGATTAAATCCCGATTTTCAGCAAACTGGTGTACATCAAATCCTTGTCCAATTCGAAACATGTTCATCGCCTTCTCTTTTCCATAATCGTTTCTGCTACCTTGAGATCTTCAGGGGTTGTGAGCTTTATATTCGTATATTCCCCTTCCACTACAGACACCCTTCGACCTAACCATTCAAACAACATGGCATCATCCGTCCCTAGAAACCCCTTATCCATCGCTTCCCTGTGGGCCTGAAGAATATCGAAAAGACGAAAAGCTTGTGGGGTTTGCACGGCCCACAAGCTTTGGCGAGAGGGAGTATTGACAACCTCCCTATTCTCATCCACGATCTTTATCGTATCTTTAACAGGAACAGCTGGAATGGCCGCTCCCATCTCTATCGTCTTTTCTAATACTCTGCGAACCATCTCTATCGTAGCAAAAGGCCTAGCCGCATCGTGAATCATAGCATACTCTACATGCCGTAACGCTTGTAGTCCTAGATATACGCTATGCTGCCTCTCTGCCCCGCCAGCTACGACTTGAATATGGGGAAAGTCCTTCAGGAGTTCCTCAGTACGACTAATGTCCTCTGCATTGGTCACTACAACAATTTCTTTCAGCTCAGGCATGTGGGCAAATAAATGGACAGTATGATATAAGACCGGTTTTCCGTTTAATTGAATAAATTGCTTTTTATCTGCTGCACCCATTCTTTTTCCTTGGCCTGCCGCTGCTATAACGACCCCACAACTTACCATAGCGCTCCTTCAACTCCACGTAATAAATCTATTATAGTGCCTTCTCCAACATTTTAGGCTTGGCAAAGATCATACGTCCAGCAGAAGTTTGAAGTACACTGGTGACCAATACATCAATATGCATACCGATGTAGTCACGACCGCCTTCCACAACGATCATCGTCCCATCATCAAGATAAGCTACGCCTTGGCCATGCTCCTTACCGTCCTTAATTAACTGAACATTCATCTCTTCTCCTGGAAGAACGACAGGCTTGACCGCGTTCGCCAGATCATTAATATTTAAAACTAGTACACCTTGCAATTCACATACTTTATTAAGATTAAAATCATTCGTTACGACTTTTCCTTGGGTTACTTTTGCAAGTCTGACTAGCTTACTGTCTACCTCATGGATATCGTCAAAGTCACGTTCATCAATTAAAACGTTAACCTTAAGCTCCTTTTGGATACGATTGAGAATATCCAGCCCTCTTCTTCCTCTATTTCTCTTCAAGACATCAGATGAATCAGCGATGTGTTGAAGCTCTTCAAGTACGAACTGAGGAATAACCAATGTCCCTTCTATAAAGCCCGTTTTACAGATGTCTGCAATTCTTCCGTCAATGATGACACTCGTATCCAAGATTTTTAAATCATCATTCTTCTGTTTGGCTGGTTCCTCTTTCTTATTGCGTGAAAACCTTCCGATGGAGAATACATTCATCAATTCATCTCGCTTACGAAACCCTACTTGGAATCCCATATAACCAAGCAAACAGGAAATTATCAACGGTATAAAATCTCCGATGATAGGAAGCGGAATATAACTGAGTGGAATAAAAAATAAAAAAGCGACGATAAGACCAATAATAAGACCCATTGCACCGAATAATACATCGGTAATCGGCAATTTCAGTAAGGCCTCTTCTCCCCATCGAATAGACTGAACAATATAATCCGCCAACCAAGTAGAAAGAAGGAAGAACAAGAGAGCTCCTACTACCGCGCCAATATAAGGCCCGACAACTCCGCCCACATTCAAGAACGGATCTAGAAGTTCAAATAAATCAGAGCCAAACCGAAATCCAAGCCCGCCTCCCATCAACGTGAGAAATAATTGAACAAACCTTCTAACCATACCTTCACCTCCTTTCTACATTATTGACCAATTCTACAAATAAAAATCAAAGCTTTCAGGAAATATTCAAATATTCATATCAGTTTCTTCATGACCAAACATTGTCTAATCAGAATACTACGCTCTGGATAATCCTGTCAATTAGCCTAAAGGGACGAATCATGATAGACTTTGTCATCGTCATCTACTTTTGTTTTCTTCCACTTTTTCCTGAAGTGATCTAACCCCTTTTTCACCCCATAGAGAGCATATAGAAATAGAGGAATCGATACAATCTTCGGAAACTGAGTCGGATACATAAAACCAAGTACGGCAACAACTACAATTAAAATAGGGGCAACCCAGTAAGTGGACTTCGGAATTCCTACCTTCTTGAAGTTAGGATATTTGATCTTACTAATCATCAAGTAAGATAAGAGCAACATGGCTAAAGATAGATATACCGGTGAAAATAAATTGTGATACAGGGCTAGTGTCGCTAAAACGCCTCCTGCTGCCGTAATAGGCAATCCTACAAAATAACCAGTATTGCCTCCTGTCTGAACGTTAAAACGAGCTAAACGAAGGGCTCCGCAAATCGGAAACACGGCTACAATAAACATCGCCATCATGCCCATCTCTTGAAAGGCCGCTACATACATAATGAAAGCAGGTGCCACTCCAAACGTTATCACATCGGACAAGGAGTCGAGTTCTTTTCCGAATTCGCTCTGTGCATTAAGCAAACGAGCCATTCGCCCATCCAACCCGTCCAACAGCATGCCGATAATGACCATAATGGCTGCATAATCTACATACTTATAATCAGGTTGAAACGCCAGCATAATGGCCACAATGCCAAGGAACAAGTTCCCTACGGTTAACATATTAGGTATGGCTTTAATCATCTTTTTTGCCTCCAGTCTTTCTCCCTTACTATTGTAATACGAAACTCAGGTTAATAGGGTTTCATTTTTTTAAATATGTCTGTCAATGAATACCTGTTCCTGAATCCGCTTCAACCCTTCCCGAATGGCCCTAGCCCTTACCTCTCCAATGCCATCTACTTCATCTAGCTCTTCAATCGTAGCCATCATGACCTCCGGAAGGTTCATGAACTTCTCAATTAAATTCTGCACGATGACAGCCGGCAGGCGAGGAATCTTCGTAAGGATTCGATAACCTCTAGGTGAGACCGGTTCTTCTTGTATATTGATATTCGTTGCATAGCCCATTAAGCGGACAATATGTTGTGAGTCCAGTAATTCCTCCGACGAAAGCTTCTTCAGCTCCCCTAAAATATGATCTGGGGTCGTCTTTTCGAGATGTTTCGTATAATCCTTGATGAGAAGCCTAGCCTCTTCTTCGATATTACCCACTAACTCTTCGAGCTGCATGGTGATAAGTCGGCCCTCTGTCCCTAATTCATTAATATACTTTAGAATTTCCGACTTAATCCTAAGAACCATCTCAATCCGTTGAATCACCATCACAACTTCTTGGAGGGTTACTAGCTCTTCAAATTCTAAAGCTCCAAGATTGGTCATGGATTGGTCTAAGACAGACTTGTACTTCTCTAGTGTCTGCATCGCTTGATTAGCCTTCGTAAGAATGACTCCAATATCCTTCAAAGCGTATCGAAAGTTTCCTTGGTAAAGCGTGATGACGTTTCTTCTTTGGGAAATCGAAATAACCAGATGCCCCGTCTGTTTGGCCACCCGTTCTGCTGTCCGATGGCGTATTCCGGTCTCACCCGAAGAGATGGATGAATCGGGAATCAACTGAGTATTCGCATACAAAATTTTCTTGCCATCTTCGCTAACAATAATCGCACCGTCCATTTTGGCTAGTTCATACAGATGGGCAGGCGTCAATTCGCAGTTGATGGAAAATCCTCCATCCACAATGTTGGTGATGCTTTGTCCGTAGCCCACTACAATGAGTGCTCCAGTTTTAGCCCGCAATACATTCTCCAAACCCTCTCGGAATCTCGTCCCTGGAGCGACAAAGCGCAGGATTTGACTCATGAGCTGCTCATTCTTTAATTCTCCCATGCTCTACCTCCCTATCGCTTCCCTTAGTGCTTCTTCTACTGTTCTTACAGGTATTAGCTCTATCCCGCGTGGTGGCTGCCATCCTGCCAAATTCTTCTCAGGCATAATGACTCGCTTAAACCCGAGTTTGGCCGCTTCCTTCACTCGCTGTTCCATCCTCGATACGCCGCGCACTTCTCCTGTAAGACCTACCTCACCTATAATGACGTCATCAGGCTGAGTGGCTAAGTCCCGGAAGGAAGAAGCTAGACTTACCGCAATGGCCAAATCTATAGCAGGTTCATCTAATCGGATGCCTCCCGCTACATTAACGTAGGCATCCTGATTCTGCATAAGCATTCCTACTCGCTTCTCAAGGACGGCCATAATTAAGGCGACTCGGTTATAATCTACTCCCGTTGCCATCCTTCGAGGCGATGGAAAGCTGGTTGGAGTGACCAATGCCTGAAGCTCCACTAGAACAGGGCGAGTGCCTTCCATACTGGCCACCACAGCCGAACCTGCAGCCTTACTTCGCTCGGACAAGAAGAGCTCAGAGGGATTCGAGACCTCCTGTAGACCCTTTTCTAGCATTTCAAAGATGCCAATCTCATGGGTGGAACCAAACCGATTCTTAACAGAACGAAGAATCCGATAGGTATTATGCCTCTCTCCCTCAAAATAGAGAACGGAATCCACCATGTGCTCAAGCAATCTTGGTCCAGCCAAATCCCCTTGCTTCGTTACATGACCTACTATAACAATGGCTATATCCTTTGATTTACCCAGGCGCATTAAATGAGAGGTACATTCCCTAACCTGAGAAACACTGCCTGGTGCTGACGTAACGGCTGGATGATAGACCGTTTGAATGGAGTCAATGACGACTACTTTAGGCTCAATTTCGCCCACCTGCCATTCAATACGCTCTAGATCCGTTTCGGAAAGAACGAAGAGCTCATCGCTATCTGCCCCTAATCTTTCCGCACGCAGCTTTGTCTGCTTGGTCGATTCTTCACCGGATATATATAGTACCTTATGCTTACTCTGAGCTAGAAAATGAGACATTTGTAAAAGAATTGTGGATTTTCCGATTCCCGGATCTCCCCCTACTAAAATAAGGGACCCTGGAACGATGCCTCCGCCTAACACACGGTTCAATTCCGCCATTCCCGCATCTAAACGCGGCTCTTGCTCACTTTGAATTTCTTTTATAGATAACGCCACATTATCTTTAGACGAAACTGAACGATGCTGATGCCCTGTATTCTTCTTCTGTTCTTCTAATTCTTCCACTAAAGTGTTCCAGCTTTCGCACCCCGGACACTTTCCCATCCACTTGGGGGTCTCGTATCCACATTGCTGGCAAACAAACTTGGTTTTTAATTTTGCCATTCGCTTACTCCCCAACTTTACGTTTATTATCAGTATAACTTATTACTTTTCGCTATTTCGTGTACAAATTCCTCCCATATCGCGCATATCGCAAAGGAAACACAAAAAAAAGAGGGCTGTTCTAGCCCTCCTCTTGTTCAACAGATCTATTAACTTACTACGCTTTGTTCGTCACGGTCAACCGTCAGTTTACCATCCTTTAAATCAATAATGACGGTATCTCCCTTCTGAATATTTCCAAGTAATAATTCCTCAGATAAGCGATCTTCGATATGGCGTTGAATCGCTCTGCGCAGTGGTCTTGCCCCAAACACCGGATCAAAGCCTTCCTTGGCTAAATAAGCCTTCGCTTCATCGGTTAAGATAAAGTCGATATTTTGCTCCATGAGACGCTTACGAAGATGCCCCGCCATAAGCGTAGCAATCTCCGAAATATGCACCTGCTCCAGAGAATGGAAGACAATCAGTTCGTCAATACGGTTTAAGAATTCCGGACGGAATGTACGCTTCAATTCATCCATTACACGATCTTTCATATCGGTGTATTCACGATCATTGTTTGCAGGCGTGAATCCAAGACTCTTACCCTTCTTAATTGTTTCTGCACCGACGTTAGATGTCATAATGATGACGGTATTGCGGAAGTCAACCGTTCTTCCTTTAGAGTCCGTTAATCTTCCGTCTTCTAAGACTTGAAGGAGAATATTGAATACATCCGGGTGTGCTTTCTCAATCTCATCAAGTAAGACGACAGAATAAGGCTTGCGTCTTACTTTTTCTGTCAGCTGGCCACCCTCTTCAAAACCTACATATCCCGGAGGGGCACCAACTAATCGAGAAGTTGAATGCTTCTCCATGTACTCAGACATATCAATACGAATAATCGCATCTTCATCACCGAACATGACTTCAGCTAGAGCACGAGCTAATTCGGTTTTACCTACACCTGTAGGACCAAGGAAAATAAAGGAGCCGATAGGACGCTTAGGATCCTTCAGACCAGCGCGCGCACGACGGATAGCACGGGAGATCGACTTAACAGCATCCTCCTGCCCAATAACACGCTGATGAAGAATCTTTTCCATATTAAGCAATCTCTCTGTTTCCTCTTCCTTCAGTTTGATAACCGGGATTCCCGTCCATCCCGCTACGACTTGCGCAATATCTTCAGGAGTTACTTCATAATCCGATTGGCCTTGCTTTTCTTGCCACTGAGCCTTCGTTTGATCGAGTTCCTCGCGGATTTTTTGTTCCTTATCTCGAAGCGATGCGGCTTTTTCGAATTCTTGGCTTTGCACCGCAGAATCTTTTTCTTTTCTTACCTCTTCTAGTCGTTGCTCTAACTCCTTGAGGTTTGGTGGAACCGTAAAGGATTGAAGGCGAACTTTAGAAGCAGCTTCATCGATCAAGTCTATCGCCTTATCCGGAAGGAAACGGTCAGAGATATAGCGGTCGGAGAGCTTTACGGCTGCTTCGATCGATTCATCTGTAATCTTTACACGATGGTGCGCTTCATAGCGATCGCGAAGTCCCTTTAAGATTTGAATGGCTTCATCTGCACTTGGTTCATTGACTTGAATCGGCTGGAAGCGACGTTCAAGTGCTGCATCTTTTTCAATATACTTTCTATATTCATCTAACGTAGTAGCTCCGATGCACTGCAGTTCACCACGCGCGAGAGATGGCTTCAGAATGTTGGAAGCATCAATGGCTCCTTCTGCTCCTCCAGCTCCGATCAAGGTATGAAGCTCATCAATGAATAGAATGATGTTACCAGCTTGACGGATCTCATCCATGATCTTCTTCAAGCGATCTTCAAATTCCCCACGGTACTTCGTCCCTGCAACTACGGTACCCATATCAAGAGTCATTACACGCTTATTGCGTAGCGTTTCTGGGATTTCATTTTGAACAATCTTCTGAGCTAAACCTTCAGCAATTGCGGTTTTCCCAACGCCTGGTTCACCGATGAGAACGGGATTATTCTTTGTACGGCGACTTAAGACTTGAATTACACGTTCGATTTCCTTTTCTCTTCCGATAACAGGATCCAAACCACCATCTCTTGCTTGAACCGTTAAATCACGAGCTAAACTGTCCAAAGTCGGAGTATTGATGGCTGCATTCCCTGTGCCTTGATTGCTTGAAGACAGGGCCTCATTGCTTCCTAGCAACTGAAGCACTTGTTGTCTTGCTTTATTTAAACTTACACCTAAATTATTTAGCACGCGAGCAGCCACGCCTTCTCCTTCGCGAATTAAACCAAGTAGAATGTGCTCCGTACCTACGTAAGTATGGCCAAGCTTCCTGGCTTCGTCCATGGATAGCTCAATCACTTTCTTGGCCCGAGGGGTATAATTGATGTTGCTCGGATGTTCTCCACCGCGGCCGATGAGTGTCTCGACTTCCCCTTGGATCTTATCAAGACCTAATCCTAAAGCTTGCAGTGCCTTTGCTGCAATTCCCTCTCCCTCACGAATCAAGCCAAGTAGAATATGTTCTGTCCCAATATTTTTATGACCTAAACGAACTGCTTCCTCCTGGGCTAAAGCCAGGACCTTTTGTGCCCTCTCCGTAAATCGACCGAACATCATAGTATATACCCTCCATTCTCCTCTAAGTGTACTTTATTCCTTACTGGTCCACGACGGATAACAATCTCTCTCGAATGAGCTTCGCTCTTCTCACATCCCGTTGTTCAGGTGTAAGATCCTTCCCGGAATACAACTGCAAAAAACCTGGCTGAATTAATACCATTAATTCATTAATGACCTTAGGCGAGATCCCTTGAATCAAACCTGTATCAATCGCAAGGCGCAAATCAGAGAGCCGAGTTGCCGCTTCCTTCGATTCGATGACTCTGGCATTGGACAAGATTCCATAGGATCGACATAATTTGTCTTCCACTTCAATCTTGTTATGTTCGAGCAAGGTTTTCCGCGCTGCTCGCTCATGGTCAATAATCTGATTAGCTACATTATACAGATTATCAATGATTTCTTCCTCAGAATGACCTAAGGTAATTTGATTCGAGATTTGAAATAGGTTGCCTGCCGCTTCGCTGCCTTCTCCATAAATCCCCCTAACGACCAATCCGATCTGTCCAATAGCAGCTAGAATTCGGTTAATCTGTTGCGTCAGAACCAAGGCTGGCAGATGCATCATAACGGAGGCCCGAATGCCTGTTCCTACGTTCGTCGGACAACTTGTGAGATAACCTCTTCGCTCATCAAAAGCAAAGTCTAAATACGACTCAAATACATCATCAATCTGGTTAGAGATGTTCCAGGCTTCCTTTAACTGAAAACCAGGAAAGAGGCATTGAATACGAAGATGATCTTCTTCATTTACCATAATGCTAACCGCTTCATTTTCACTAAGGATGACGGCGCCATGGCGAGATTCATTGGCAAGATGCGGACTTATTAAGTGCTTTTCGACCAAGACTCTCTTTTCTAGACCAGAGATGTCGTTTAAATATAACGTCTCAAACTGATCTAGATTCTGAAATTCTTCTGTATTCATGACTTGTGAAACTTGCCCGATAATTTCTTTGGCTTGACTTTCTGTAGCAAGCATAGGAAAGGGATGAAGGCGCAAGTTTCTTGCTAGGCGAACCCGACTGCTAATGACGATATCGGAGTCGGGACCCTCTCCACTCATCCACTCGCTGACTGCTTTTTCAAGGAAACGCTGCAAAGACATCGATGCTTCCCCCTTACCTTAGGAATTAGCAAGCTGCTTTTCCAATTTTTTAATTTGATCCCGAATGGCTGCCGCTTGTTCAAATTCCTCAGCTGCAACCTTTTCTTGAAGTAAAACCTTTAACTCATTAATTTCCTTATTGATCCTGATTTTTCCTCCTGAGCGACGAGGAACTTTTCCGCTATGTTCCATACTGCCATGAATTCGTCGAAAAACAGGATCAAGCTTAGCTCCGAAACTAGAATAGCAGTCAACACAACCAAATCGCCCACTCTTGCTGAACTGGGAATAAGTTAATCCACACGTTTCACAACGTAAAGGCTTCTCTGTGCTTAATCCCCCAACCGATTTCCCTTGCTCGAAGTTAATTAACCCGGACAAAAGGTGATGGATCGAAAAATTCCCTGGAGAGCCTGGGAACATCTCTCCTTTCTCTGCTGCACAAACTTCGCATAAGTGGAACTCCGTCTTCTCACCATTCAATATCTTAGTAAAATGAAGTGTAGCTGGACGTTGCTCGCAGTCCTGACATATCATGATGACTCCCCTCCATTATGCATAAAGATCTGAGTAATCATGGCCCGTATGATTGCCGCTCTCAGCTGATCTCTGATCTGAAGGTCAAAGGTTAACACATCACGGGAGATCGCAGCTTTCATTATCTGGCCCTCTCTTGGAGTTATAAATCCCTCTTCTTCCAGCCGAATCAAGATGTTTTCCGCAGTGGATTGGCTCATGCTGTTCCCAACCATATCCATCAACAGCTCATAGAGATTTCTACTGCCTGTTATCTCTACCTTTCGGATACGGATATATCCTCCGCCCCCTCTTTTACTTTCAACAATATACCCCTTCTCCATGGAAAAGCGGGTACTAATCACATAGTTGATCTGAGAGGGGACACATTGGAATTGGTCTGCCAATTCACTCCGTTGGATTTCAACAATACCGCTCCGACTTTGCTGCAAGATGGATTTGAGGTGTTGTTCTATGATGTCAGAGATATTACGCACAGATCCACCCCCCTCAAACGCACATCATTCTTTTGACTTTGACTTTCTTTGACTATAATTATATTATCAATTCTCCATTTTCGCAACCATTCTCCTTACTATTCTAGCCCATTTTGCTCCTTGCTAATCGTTCTTCCACAATAGGTAGAACATCTGCAAAATCCTTAATGATTTTGTCCGCTTCCTTAAGCTCTCCATCAGCCGAAAAGCCAAAAGCACATCCAATCGTATACAGCTTATTTGCTTTACCCGCTTGGATGTCAGACTTTCGATCCCCCACCATGACGGCATCCTCAATGTTATGGTCCTTCAGCAATTTCGCTACAAGATCATCTTTGCTTTCCGTTTGGAATCTTCCCGCACTGTATAAGTCCTGAAACAACTCCGTCATTTCAAAGCACTCGCAAACCGCTCTTATGTATTCATCTAATCCATTACTTGCTACAAACAAGGGGATATTCTTTTCTTTCAGCTTTTCTAAGGTTTCCTTTACTCCTGAGTAGAGATGGGTTTTGCCTTCTTTTAATATCTCCAATTCGTACTTCAGCATCATTCGATCTGCTTTTTTCTTTATCTCTTCAGACTGACCTGGCAAAAGTTTATTCCAAATTTCTTCTAAGGTCATGCCAAATACATCAGTAATTTCTTGATCCGTTGGAATTTTGTCACGAAAGGAGCCTTCTTCGGTCAGCTTTTCAAATGTTTTTTTAAAGGCAGGAACAGCTACCTCTTCCGTTTTCAACAGGGTTCCATCCATATCAAAAATCGCTGCAAAAGAGATTTTACTCAACTTTATTTCCTCCTTCGATTTGATTTGTTCTTATATGGCTTATCCTAAAAACAACCTCAATATGCTATACTGTTAACAATTAGCATAACTCAATTAGCAGGAGAAAAGATGAGAGCAAAAACGAACACAACTTTCAGTCTCCGCTTTAAGATCGGTGTCCTGGTCTTCTGCTTGGTGCTGTTATCAACAGGTATAAGTGGAACGATGTTAATTGAAAAGGTGTATACCGCCATTGAGAAGGAATTAGGACAACGCGCGCTATCCATCGCCCGAACCGTTTCTCAAGTAGATGAAGTAACTAACTATATCGGCACCCCAGTGGGCCCCCAAATCATCCAGCCGATTGCAGACAAAATTCGCTTAGCCACGAATGTAGAATACATTGTGGTCATGGATATGGATCGAGTCAGATATTCCCATCCTATCCCGGAGATGATTGGAACCGTTTTTGAAGGCGGCGATGAAGGGCCTGCGTTTGCCGAACATGCTTATATTTCCCGAGCCGTAGGTGTCAACGGCCCTTCTATCCGAGCCTTCGTTCCGCTCATGCGAGGGTCTAAACAAGTAGGTGTCGTTGTCGTTGGTATGGTGACACCCACCTATCTGAAGCTTCTCGAGGAATACCGGAACGATCTTTATTTTTCCCTCTTTGTTGCGCTTTTTATCGGTTTTATTGGGGCGTTTCTCCTAGCTTATAATATCAAGAAGCAAATGTTCAACATGGAGCCAAACGAAATAGCGAGGCTGTTAGAGGAACGAATTGCTGTCTTTCAATCGATTGGAGATGGCATTATTGCGATTGATACGAATCACCGGATTACGATTGCCAACCCTAAAGCTTGCGAAATCTTAGGCCTCGATTATCCCGTAGTCGGGAAAAAGATTCATGACGTTGTCCCTGAGACTCAGCTTGCGGATGTGGTGAAGACTGGGATTCCACAATATAATCAAGACCGAATGCTAGGACAAACTCGAATTATGATCAGCGTCCTTCCCATTCGGATAAAAGGGAAAATCGTTGGAGCGGTGGCCACCTTTCAAGATAAAACAACTGTCTTTAATCTAGCGGAAGAACTCACGGGGGTTAAACAGTTCATTGAAGCCCTTCGTGTTCAGAATCATGAGTATATGAATAAGCTGCACACGATTGCAGGGTTAATTCAACTGGGCAAGACCGAACAGGCTCTAACCTATATCTTCGATACAACAGAGCAACAAGAAGAACTAGCCGCCTTCCTAACGAATCAGATAGCTGATTACAGCATCTCCGGTTTATTGCTTGGTAAGGTAAGTCGCGCTAGAGAACTAGGAATTGATCTTCATATTGATCGCAATAGCAGCCTTACCGCCATCCCTAAACCATGGGATTCAAGTGTGATGGTTGCCGTTATCGGGAATTTGTTGCAGAACGCGATGGAAGCGCTTCAGGGACAAGAGCTTGGCAAGCGGAAGATCTACTGTTATATCCGCAATGATTATGAAGTCCTGAACATTATAGTGGAAGATAATGGACCGGGGATTCCAGATGAGATACGAGAATTGATCTATATCCAGGGATTCTCGACAAAAGCCAATAAAGATAAGAACCGGGGGATTGGACTAGCTCTTATTCATCAATACGTGATTAATGCCGAAGGGACCCTGGACTTAATGTCCGACCCGTCGTTCGGAACTCGTTTTGAGATTGCCGTTCCCATGAACCCTGATCGGGAGGAGGAAATGGACCATGGAAGAGAAAATTAGAACGATGATTGTAGAAGATGATCCGATGGTAATGGAAGTGAATAAAGGGTTCGTAGAAGCTACAGGAGGCTTTGACATCGTTGGCCTGGCCCGTTCTGGTACGGAGGCGCTGGAATTGATGACTGTGGTCCAACCTCAACTAGTCATCCTCGATATCTTCCTTCCAGACATGGATGGACTACAGACCTTAGCTGAGATTCGAAAGAGAAATGACCCTATTGACGTCATTCTCGTGACCGCAGCGAGGGATTCGGAAACGGTACAGAAGGTTTTTCGTTACGGTGCGATTGACTATATTATGAAGCCTTTTAAATTCGAGCGTTTTAAGAATGCTCTAGAATCCTACCGCACCCTGCGTAAAACCTTAACCAAGGATTTATTGGATCAGGAGGAGATCGATCGTCACCTGTCCGCTATGAAACTAGTAGCTCAAGAAAGAGACTCAAGCAACCAAGTAGTGGGAGATGCTGATGCCCTCCCAAAAGGCTTGAACGAAATCACTCTTAAACAAATACTGCTCTTTTTACTTAAGCAATCTCATCCTCTGTCTGCAGAAGAAGTGGCGGAAGGTGTAGGACTAGCCCGTGTGACTGCAAGAAGATATCTAGATTTTCTAGCGAAGGCAGGAAAGGTCAAACTCGAGATTCAGTACGGCTCAGTAGGAAGGCCGATTAATCGATATCATGTGAAATGAAAAAAGGGAAGAATTTCCCCTATTTGGCTAAAAAGAACCGGTAAGAGCCCTTTTTAGTGATATAGAGGGAAAAACTTCCCTTATTCTTTCGTTTTTTAGTTTCTCTCTTTTGATTCTCTACCCTACTGCATCATCTGCGGCAACCACAGGGAAATCTGCGGGAAGAGGACGAGGAGAGCGAGTACGATGATGAACAACACGATAAACGGTATTACTCCTTTTACGACGGCCCCAAGCTTCTCCTTCGCAATCCCTGCCACAACGAACAAGTTCAGCCCAACTGGTGGCGTGATCATCGCCAATTCCATGTTCACCGTCATAACAATAGCAAAGTGTATAGGATCAATGCCTAGATGCTTGATGATCGGCAGGATGATAGGCAATGTAATCAAGATAATGGATACGGCTTCTAAGAAAGTACCCATGATGAAGAACAAGATGTTAATAATGATGAAGAAAGTCCACTTATTCATATTGCTCTCGGCGATCCATGCTCCCACGTGATGTGGAACTTGAGCATTGGTCAGATATAGCCCGAACAAGCTGGCAGCCGCAATAATCAAAAAGATCATCGAAGTGATGTTAATGGACTCAACAAGAATCGGACGAAGGTCCTTTAAGCCCATTTCACGATAGATAATAGTGGAAACGATAATTGCATAAGCTACTGCAATAACAGCAGATTCTGTAGGTGTTGCTACCCCTGTGTAGATACTCCCCAAGATAAGGATTGGCAGAAATGCTCCCCATAGTGCCTTCACAGAAGCTTTCACACGCTCTTCATTCGTTGCCTTCTCGGCCTTACCATAGCCATTTTTCTTTGCATAGAAGATAGCAGAGACGATTAATATGCTACCTAGTAATACCCCTGGGATAATACCAGCCATAAATAGCTTACCAATAGATTCTTCTGCCGTAATTCCATAGATGATAAGAGGAATGCTTGGAGGAATCAGGATTCCTAGTGTTCCCGCTGCCGCAACCAACCCCATGGAATACTTCTTATCATACCCTGCACTCACCATGGCCGGGATCATGATTGAACCAATCGCTGCTGCGGTAGCAGGACTGGACCCTGAAATCGCCGCGAAGATCATACAAGCCAATATGGTTACAACCGATAGTCCCCCTGGAAGATGTCCAACCCAAGTCCGTAAGGCTTCAATGAGGTACTTCGAAATTCCTCCTCGAGCAAGGAGAACCCCTGCCAAAACAAAGCCAGGAATAGCCATGAGTGGAAATGAGTCAAGAGCGGAAAACATCCTTTGTGGTACCATGTTCATATTGAAGTTTTCTTGCATGAGGACTGCTATCGTCGCTAGCGCCAAGCTGATTGCAATTGGCACGCGCAATAGCATCATGACAATAAAAATACTAAACAAGATGAGGGTCATGTTTATCCTCCTTTCCCTGTAATACACCTACAAGTCTATCAATAAAGCGAAGTAAAAATAGGAAGCCTGAGATTGGCAAGATGAGATAAACAATCCACATAGGAATTCCTACGTCCATGGAAACCATGCCCGAACCAAATCGCTTAGCTACTAATAAACATCCGTAGTACGTATAAAAAAGGCAGAAAACAATTCCCATAGCATTAGCGAAGATATCTGTAATCTTTTTCATCGGTTTAGAAAACTTCTCGTAAAGCATGTCAACTTGAATGTGATGATTATTCCTTAATGCAATTGGCACTCCTAATAAGGCTCCCCATACTATCGTGTAGTTGGCAATTTCCTCCACCCATGCCTTCGGCTCGTTAAAAGCATAACGCATAAGTACACCGTAGAAGATGAGGGCAATTCCTATAGAAAAAAACGTTCCCGCAGTAATGTCTTCAAATAGATCCCAAGCTTTTCTCCAACGCGGCATTCTTGTATTCCCCTCTCTCTTTTTTTCTAATTAAGAACAGGCACTAAGCAAAGTTAGTGCCCGGCTCTCCTTATTTCGTCTTATTTAAGATTTTTAATTCCGTCGATTAACTCAGGAGTGATCGTAGCTGAGAACTCTTCATAAACCTTAGCGAAAGATTTTTCTAGCTCAGCACGCTGTTCATCTGTCAACTCGGTTACTTCAAGCTTTCCGGATGCTTTTAGCTCTTCGTATGCCTTTTGGTTTTGGCCTTCCGCTAGCTCTAACTCATAAGTGGTAGCTTCCTGTAGTGCTTCTTCTACCTTCGCACGTACGTCAGCAGGCATTCCTTCCCAGAATGGCTTGTTTACGAAGATCGCATAATCAAGACGTCCATGATTGGATACAGTCAAGTACTTTTGTACTTCTTGGTACTTTTGAGTACTCATGTTGTCAAAAGTATTTTCTTGTCCATCAACCGTTCCTTGTTGAAGGGCTGCATAGGTTTCACCGAATGGAATCGTTGCAGAACCTGCTCCAACTGCTTTAAACTGAGCTTCTAGCACCTTACCTGCTTGAGATCGGAACTTTAATCCGTTGAAATCAGCAGGCGTTACAAGAGCCTTCTTGTTGTTTGTGAAGTTCTTGAATCCGTTTTCCCAGAACACTAATCCTAAGATATCATTAGAAACTAGCGCATCACCCTCAAGCAAGCTCTTTGCTACATCACTTTCGAAAAACTTCACTGCATGGTCACGATCCTTAAACAAGAAAGGCATATCAACATATTGCCAGCGCGGGTCTAGCTTTACCATCTTCGTTACAGATGGAGCGATCATTTGTACGTTTCCAGCTACTAGAGCGTCCAATTCATCTTTATCACCATAAAGCTGAGAAGAAGGGTATACTTCAACTTTTACTTGTCCACCTGTCTTTTCTGCTACTAGATCAGCAAACTTTTGTGCCGCTTTACCCTTAACACTTTCAGGAGCCGTTACGTGAGAAAACTTAATAACAATTTCCTCTTTTGAAGCCTCAGCTGCAGGCTTTTGCTCTCCGCTTGGTTGTTCTGCTGTTGGTTGCGATTGTCCGCCGCCTCCACAACCTACAAGAGAAACTGCTAATGCACTAGCTAAAAAGGCAGATGCTAACTTTTTCATTTGATAAATCCCCCATTTTCTTGTATTTTTATTTATCTTTAGAGGCAAAGTCCTCTTCAAAGATCTCTTTAATATAAACCTTGATGAGATCATCATGAATCTGTGAGACGAACCATTCATAGGTAGGATAGAAGGCAGATCTCCACTGTTTCTTCTCCTCTTCCGTCAATTCATAAAGCTCAAGGTTCTTTCTCTCTTTCAAATAGGCATACTCTGTTTTATCTATTTCTAATGCTAGATTTCTCTCCCACTCCGTTACATCTGCTAGCACTTCCTCTAGAATCACTCTGGATTCCTGTGGAATGCTTTCCCAGAACTCTTTTTGTGTTAATACAAAGTATCCTAAATAGCCATGATCACTTTTCGTCATATATTTCTGAGTAACATATAGCTTCTTGCTGTAAATATTGGATACCGTATTTTCTTCACCGTCAACCTGACCCCGTTCTAGTGCTTGATACAACTCATTGAACGGAAGAACCAGACTGGTCGCCCCGACAGAGTCAAACTGTCTGGCTAACACTCGACTTGGCATAATACGAAAGCTTAAATCTTTAAAATCATCGGGATGATGAATTGGATGCTTGTTGTTCGTAATCTGCTTGAATCCATTATCCCAAACAGCCAACATCTTGTATCCTTGCTTCTCCAGCAGGATATTGATTTCATCTCCCACCGGTCCATCTGCCAATTTCCAAACATCATCTTGATCATGAAATAGATAAGGAAGATCAAATAATAGCGCTTCCGGAACAACCGATGATACCTTAGAAATGGCCGGAGCAATTATCTGTATGTCCCCCCTTTTCAACGCACTCAACTCTTCTTTATCTGAGTACAACGTTGAGTTAGGAAAAACCTGAACCTCGATCTTGCCTCCGCTCTTGGCTTCGACTAGCTCCTTAAACCGTTTTGCCGCTAGGCCTTTTGGCGTTTCCTCTCCCGTTACATGGGAAAAGCGGATAATAAGCTTGTCATTCGGCCCTACCTGATCATAATCGATGGCTCTCGGAGAACAGCCTAATAGGAACATCAGCACCGATATCGAAATTACAAACCAGCCATAGGCTTGTCCTTGAATCATCTGTAACTTACCTCCAGCTGAAATGTGCAGGTTTTGATAAAACCGTTTTCATTTCTGACTTTATTTTATTTTCCCATCTTACTTTAAACAATCTTATGGCCATATTGTTTTTTTTGATCTTTTTGGTCTCCACAATAGTTTTCCAAGGAAAATGTAAAACCACTTCATCCTAAACATGATAAAGTGGCCATTAAAGTAACTTATGTTATTTATGTTACCTAGAAATATCTACTCCAAACCATTTCATACTGATCTGTTCATAGGTACCATCTTTGATCATTTCATCTAAGGCTGATTCGATAAGGTCTAGTAAGTCTGCACGGTCCTTCGCAACAGCGATTCCTATTTCATCTTTGTACAGAAACTCTCCTACAGGCTTCAATGGGGCCTTATTCTCCTTCATTGTGATGATGCCCATCATCCGATCCATGATAATCGCATCGGTTTTACCATCCACTAGTTCCTGTAACATCGTCTTATAATCCGCATGATTGGCGATCTTTTTGCTGTAGTTCTTGGCTAGTGTATGATAGGCGGTTCCGTCCACTGCGCCTATCTTTTTATCTGTTAGATCTTCCAGTGTAGTTATTTTGTCATTATCGTTTTTAATAAATACCTGAGCACCAGAAACATAGTACGGCTTCGTGAAAGAGAACCTCTCTGCGCGCTTCGTCGTAATGGATAAACTACTAATGACTGCATCATACTGTTGTTGCTGCAGTCCTTCTAGCAGACTCGCCTGAGGCTCTTTAACCACTATAGGATTCATATCCAGTCTGCGGGCAAGCTCCTCTCCCAACTCCACATCAAAACCTGTCAGGCTGCCATCCTGCTGCTCAAAGTTGAATGGCTTAAACTGCCCAGATACAGCAAACGTAAAATTCTCTTTTTCTTGGATTGCTGGCTGTTCCGCCGAAGGCAATTCCGTTGGCGACTCTATAGGTGGCGTCGTACTGGCATCCTTTGCATTACATCCTGTCCCTAGAATAATCGTCATCAAAGCCAAGCAGAGAGGTTTCAACCAGGTTTTCATCGCTATAGTACCCCCATTAAAAGTTCGCTCTCTCTTCATATGTAGTGACAAGCTGGGGGTTTTAGAACTGTTGTGAAACTATTTGTAATGATTACCGGTTCGTGACCATGTAACTATTGTTTGTGACTATGCTCTCTGTTTTCGTGAGTTTGCAGTGGTACGATAGGGATATAGCTACTCAGAGAAAGTGTTAATTGGAGTCATTTCAGCCTCGTGAGCTTTAGTCCAGGTTTCGTGAGTATTTTGCTACTCTTATTTGTAGTCCATTCAGCTTTGTGAGTTTGATGGCCATTTTCGTGACAAAAGCAGAGGAATACGTGAGTATTCCAAAAAATTCGTGAGTTTCGCTCCCACAAAGAGAGCTTCAAGTCTCCCTACTAAACGACTTCATCTACCGACCAGTAAAAAATACGCTCTTTTTTCAAAAAATAGTGCCCTTTCCAGCCAATTATTCATTTTATTAAGCCCTCTTACTCGTTCATTAATCCCAATAATCCATCAAACCCAGCAAAAAGAGGCTACAAATTAACGAAAATCAAAAAAACACGGACCCCATTCAGGAATCCGTGCTCCTTTTTACTCTGTATCTTCTTCTGCGTGTTCTGCCTGCTGCTGATGACGCATAAGCGGGAATAGTAGTACGTCGCGGATCGATGGAGAGTCGGTTAACAACATAACCAGACGGTCGATTCCGATTCCCAGTCCTCCTGTTGGAGGCATACCATACTCTAGAGACTCGATAAAGTCGTCGTCCATCATATGGGCTTCATCATTACCTGCTTCACGTTCCGTCAACTGAGCTTCAAAGCGTTCACGCTGATCGATTGGATCGTTCAACTCCGTGAAGGCATTAGCATGTTCACGTGCAACAATAAACAATTCGAAGCGATCGGTGAATCTTGGGTCCTCATCATTCTTCTTCGCGAGTGGGGAAACATCAACCGGGTGACCGTAGATAAAGGTCGGCTGGATTAGTGTTTCTTCTACCTTCTGCTCGAAGAATTCATTGACGATATGGCCAAACTTCATACCCGGCTTCACGTGTACACCATGCTGTTCAGCTAGAGCTCTTGCTTCATCATCTGTCATCTGTGGCCAGAAGTCAGCACCCGTCACTTCCTTAACCGCGTCCACGATATGAACTCTCTTCCAAGATGGAGTGAGATCGATAGCTTGTCCTTGGTAAGTAACCTTAGTTGTACCGAGTACCTCTTGCGCAATATGAGCTGTCATCTCTTCTGTCAGCTTCATGATATCTTCAAAGTCCGCATAAGCTTCGTAAAGCTCAATGGAAGTAAACTCCGGGTTATGACGAGTAGAGATTCCTTCGTTACGGAAGATACGTCCAATCTCATACACTTTCTCTAATCCGCCAACGATGAGTCGCTTCAGGTGAAGCTCTGTCGCGATTCTCATATATAGCTTCATATCCAACGCATTATGATGCGTGATGAATGGGCGTGCCGCAGCACCACCCGGGATCGAGTGCATGGTTGGAGTTTCAACCTCTAAGTACCCTCTAGAATCCAAGTATCTCCTCATCGATTGTAAGATCTTGCTTCGAGTGATGAAGGTATTCAAGGACTCGGGACTCATGATCAAATCCAAGTATCTCTTACGATATCTCGTCTCGATATCACGAAGACCATGGAACTTCTCCGGTAAAGGTCGAAGGGATTTCGTCAGAAGGGTAAACTCCTTCGCCTTCACCGTGGTTTCCCCTTTATTTGTCTTGAAGATATTTCCCTTAAGGCCAATAATATCTCCAATACTGCACATATCAAAAATCTTGTAGGATTCCTCTCCTACTTGATCTTCACGAACGTAGATTTGAATTCTTCCTGTGCGATCTTGGATGTGGGAGAAGCTTGCCTTTCCTTGTCCCCTTTTGGCCATGATTCTTCCAGCGATCGTTACTTCTACTTCTTTTTCATCTAGTTCCTCTTTGCTCAGGTCACCGTATTCCTTAAGAATGTCTTCCGCCGAATGAGTTCGAATAAATTTCTTCCCGAAAGGGTCAATCCCCATCTCGCGAAGCTGGTTCAATTTATCCCGGCGTACCTGCAGCAATTCATTTAATTCTTCTTGGGACACAGCAAATCAACTCCCTCGATCATCCCTTACTCTTAAGTGATTACTTTAACTTAATGTCTAATATCTCGTACTGAATTACACCCGCAGGTACTTGTACATCAACGACAGCACCCTTAGACTTCCCTAGAAGCGCTTGGCCAACAGGGGATTCATTCGAGATCTTGTTATTAGCTGGATCGGATTCTGCAGAACCAACGATCGTGTAGTCTACAACGTCACCGTATTCTAGATCCTTCAGCTTTACAGTAGTACCAACGTTCACTACCCCTTGATCTAGATCTTCCTGGCTGATCACTCGGGCATTACGAAGCATCTTCTCTAGGGTTATAATGCGTCCTTCAATAAACGCCTGTTCATTCTTTGATTCTTCATACTCAGAGTTCTCGCTTAGATCTCCATAGCTAATTGCTTCCTTAATTCTTTCGGCAACTTCACGGCGTTTTACCGATTTCAGATGCTCAAGCTCTTCCTCTAAGTTCTTTAAACCTTCCGGCGTCAGAAATACCTCTTTTTCAGACATGTTTTATTCCCCCCGATGCTATTTTTATTGAACCGAAATATGGTCAATTATATGCAAAAACGAACTAAATATGCTTATAGCCCTGAGTTAAGGCATCAAGCTTATTACGAAGTGAGAGGCTTATATCCCACTACAAGCCCATTTAGGGTTGTATATCATAGGTATTATATGGGAATTAGTATTCCTTGTCAAATATCTTTAGTGAACAACTTCCTCTTTTTCTTGTTCACATTCCACTTGTTCCACATAAGAAAGAAGTAGCTTACTCAATCCTTCCCTTGTTTCTTGCTCGTTAATCTTCTGGCGAACAAGGGCGGAATTTTTTAGGCCCTTAAGATACCAGGCGGCATGCTTTCTCATTTCTTGAATAGCTATCTTCTCGCCTTTAAGATCGATTAGGCGATCCGCGTGCAGCAAACAGATCTCAATCTTCTCCTTCGCACCTGGCTCAGGGAGCAATTCGCCTGTTTGAAGATAATGTACGGTACGATAAAGCATCCAAGGGTTTCCTAGAGCACCACGTCCGATCATCACACCATCGCATCCCGTTATGTCGAGCATGCGCTTGGCATCTTCGGGTGTGACCACGTCTCCATTCCCGATAACGGGAATCTTAACATTTTTCTTCACATCTCCAATAATGTCCCAATTCGCTTTCCCTTCATACATCTGAACACGAGTTCGGCCATGAACAGCAACCGCTTGTCCTCCTGCTCTCTCCACTGCTTGAGCATTTTGCACGGCATAAATGTGATCCTCATCCCAACCAATACGCATCTTCACGGTAACCGGTTTATCTACTGCTTCGACCACAGCTGAGACCATTTCCTCGATTTTATTCGGATCAAGCAACCACTTGGCCCCTGCTTCACAGCTGACCACCTTAGGCACAGGACAGCCCATGTTAATATCAATAATATCGGCATTCGTATGCTTATCTACATATTTTGCGGCGGCTACTAGGCTTTCTTTTTCACCCCCGAAGATTTGCAGGCTTAACGGCTTTTCTTGCTCATCTACGAAAAGCATCTTCATGGTTCTCTCATTCCCATGAATCACTGCTTTATCGCTTACCATTTCCGCGCAGACTAGTCCTGTACCGAACTCCTTGGCGATAAGCCGGAAGGCTGGGTTGCAGACTCCTGCCATCGGAGCGAGTACGACATTGTTTTTCATTTCAATGTTTCCGATTTTCAACTTATTCATTTTAAGATCCCTCTTTATGGTCTATTTTCGGAGCGGCCAGAAGTTCACTTAGCTCAATTCCTAAGAGTTCACCAATCCGCTTCATCATCATCTCGGAAGGCTCCTTCATGCCTCGCTCCACCGAGCCAAGAAGAGCTACAGAAACACCCATTTTTTCCGCAAACTCTTGTTGGGTATATCCCTTTAGTTTTCGAAAAGCTCGAATTCTGTTGCCCAATCGATGTTCTTCCATTTTCTCACACCACTCTTATCTGTAACCTTCTCTAATAGCTCCACCGGTGTTGTTTTTTCATTTGACAGTATAGGAATAGGAAAGTCTGGTGCAATCTCAGCTAATGGGATCATGACAAATGCCCGATCAGCCATTCTTGGATGAGGGACTTCTAATTCCTCTTCCTTCAACTTAGCGGTTCCAAAAACTAAAATATCCAAATCGATGGTTCGAGGGCCGTAACGTATATCCCGCTTTCTGCCTAATTGGCGTTCCAAATCCAAGATCATATGCAACAACTCATGGGGGGACAGACCTGTCTTCCCCCCTACGACCATATTTAAGAAGGCTGGCTGATCCGTATAACCAACAGGATCGGTTTCGTAGATACTCGAATACGACTCCAATATAACAGACGATTGTTTCTTAAGAGCCAATATGGCTTTTGATAAGTAATTTAGACGGTCCCCTAGATTTGAACCCAGGGATAAATAAAAAGGAACCATACTCTATCGTCCTCTTCTAATTTCAACAGCGACGGAATCATAATGACCCGCGATCGGAGGATCAGGTTTGGTCACTCGTACCATCAATTCATCTAATAGATGAAATTGCTGTAAAGATCTTTCAGCAATTTGTTGAGCTACCTTTTCCACTAATTGAAATGTTTCATTCTCTACAATGTTCTTACATAGCTCATATACTTGTGCATAATTGATGGTATGTTCTAAGTCATCGGTTTGTGCTGCTCTACTAAGATCAAGATAAAGCTCAATATCTACAATATACCGCTGTCCTAGCTTGTTTTCCTCCGGAAACACGCCATGGTATCCGTAGAACTCCATCCCGTTAAAATAAATTTTATCCATGGTTTGCTCCCTCCCAATACATCATTTTATCCATCATCTCACATGCTCTAACCGTTTCTTTTACATCGTGTACACGAATCACTTGGCAGCCTTTCTGAACGCCGTAGCAAACCGTGGCAAGAGTCCCTTCTAATCGCTCTTCAACCGGTAGGTCTAAAGCCAATCCGATAAAAGATTTTCTAGAAGTACCGAGCAGTACAGGATATCCCATAGCAACAAACTGTTCTAGCTTGGCCATGACCTCGAGATTATGTTCATATGTTTTGGCAAATCCGATGCCCGGATCAATCCATATCGCATCATCTTGTACTCCTGCCTGTTTACAAATGTCGATACTCTCCAAAAGGTCTGCTTTCATGTCATTGATCAAGTGATGATAATTTTTATTTTGTCTATTATGCATAAGAATTATTGGTACTTGATATTCTGCTGCAACGTTCGCCATACGAGGGTCAGCCTTAGCTCCCCAAATATCGTTGATGATGTCTGCCCCCGCAAGGATTGCTTGCTGAGCCACCTCAGCTTTATATGTATCGATAGAGATCGGAATTTCTTTAATCTCATTTCTTATCGCCTTAATAACAGGAATGACACGCTGTAATTCTTCTTCAAGACTAACACTTGCAGACCCTGGTCGTGTCGATTCCCCACCAATGTCCAGTATGTCTGCTCCATCTCCAACCAATTTCTTCGCATGAGTCACAGCTTGCTCTACCGTATTGTATCTTCCCCCATCGGAAAAAGAGTCCGGTGTGGTATTCACAATTCCCATTATTAGCGTTTTTTCCCCTAAGCGAGGAATCCGAGTGGGACTTTCGGTTATGTTCATCAGGTATCAGCTCCTAACTTATCGACCTCTTGCTCATATTTCTGCATAAAGAAGGATGTAAGTGGCCCCATGACGAGAGAAACAGGCTGATGATCCACTTCTTTAACTGGAATGATTTGTTGAATAGAGTTGGTAATAAAAATCTCATCCGCTTCAAGCAGGTCTTCTATGGTATAGAAGCCTTCTTCATATGGAATCTGATTCTCTTTAGCTAGACGAAAAATAAACTGACGTGTTACACCAGCTAACAAGCCCGTTTCAACATGAGGAGTGTACAAGCAATTATTTTTAACAAAGAAGATGTTACTGACTGTACCTTCGACAATAAAGCCCTGGTTATTGAAAAAGATTCCTTCAGCTGAGCCTTCCTTTCGTTGCACGAGCTCCTTCTTCGCTAACATGTTATTTGCAAAGGACATAGACTTCGCACGTCTTGTCCCTTCTGGAGTGGAACGTTTTATATTTAAGCTTACTAGACTTTTCGCAGCAGGCCAAGAGCCTAATGGTTTAGTCATGATTAACCAAGTAGGCGAATGATGCTCCTCTCCGTGAAGTCCCAATCCTTCTGGGCCACCACTTAGCGTGATCCTGATATAGGCATCCTGGAGTCCGTTAGCTTCCATCGTTTGGTATATATCATTCTGCAACTGTAGCAGGGTTTTATTCATATGTATTTGATAATCTTGCGCCGCTATCCTCAATCGCTCATAATGATCTTGAAAGAGAAAAATCCTTCCACTGTAGGAACGCAACGTCTCAAATAAACCATAGCCATAAAGAAAACCGTGATCAAAAACAGATATCACGGCTTCCTCTTCAGTTAGAACCTTTCCATTCAAAAACACTTTCATCTATTTCAAACCTACTTGTTTGATCTCTATAAAGTTTCTTAAAAGCTCCTTGCCATAATCCGTGATGATGGACTCAGGGTGAAACTGCACACCCTCTACTAAGAGGCTCTTGTGACGCAGACCCATAATCTCGCCTTCCTCTGTCCAAGCGGATATCTCTAGACATTCTGGGAGTGATTCTTTCTCTACAATGAGAGAATGATAACGAGTTGCCGTATACGGGGAAGGAATTCCCTCGAAGATCGTCTTGCCATCATGATAGACCGGCGACGATTTCCCATGCATCAATCGCTCAGACCGTATTACCTTTCCTCCGAAGGCTTGGGCAATGGATTGATGGCCTAGACAGACTCCTAGAATGGGAATCATGCCTGAAAACTTTTCAATCACTTGCAGACTAATCCCTGCTTCGTTCGGTGAACATGGACCAGGCGAAATCACAATATGATCCGGATTCAATGCCTCGATTTGTTCTAAGGTAATCTTATCATTGCGATGCACCTGTAATTCCTCACCTAGTTCACCTAAGAACTGCACCAAATTATAGGTAAACGAATCATAGTTATCAATCATCAGTATCATGACTTATCTCTCCTCTCTAAACTCTGCTCAACTTGTTCTGTTCTTGGCTTAATTGTACGGCTTTAAGAACGGCTTCTGCCTTCTTTAATGATTCATAATACTCCGCTTCAGGCTTAGAGTCAATAACTATTCCCGCTCCAGCCTGTACATGTCCCCATCCATTTTTGGCCACAAGGGTGCGAATCACGATATTCAACTCTAAGTCCCCATTAAAACCAATCCAACCGATGGAACCCGTGTACAATCCACGCTTTACTGGTTCTAATTCCTCAATAATCTCCATCGTGCGGATCTTCGGAGCCCCTGTAATGGTACCTCCCGGGAAACAGGCTCCTATCGCATCATAGGCTGTTTTTCCTTCAGCCAGTTCACCCTCTACATGGGATACGATATGCATCACATGAGAGTATTCTTCAATGACCATAAGATCCGTAACCTGAACCGTACCATACTTGCATACTCGTCCTAAATCATTACGCTCCAAGTCCACTAGCATAATGTGTTCAGCTCGCTCTTTCTCATTCTCAATCAATTCGTTGGCCAATCTCAAATCTTCTTCCCGGTCTTTCCCGCGAGGTCTTGTTCCCGCAATCGGCCTCGTGCTTAGCTTAGACCCTTGCAGTTTAATCAGAAGCTCAGGAGACGCCGAGACCACCTGATAATCAGGATAATGAAGATAAGCCATATAAGGGGAAGGATTAATCCTTCTTAAGGTCTTATATACCTCCCAAGGCGTAGTTGTTAAAGGAAAATCCTGTCTTACGGAAAGATTAACTTGGAATACGTCCCCAGACCGAATGTATTCTTGTACCTTTAGAACCGCTTGCTCAAACTGTTCCTTCGAGAAGGAAGGATCGACCTGAAGACTACTTTCTGTAAGTTCAACCTTGGCAGGCTTGTCCATTGGAGCCTTCAAAGTCAGGATCTTATCCATCATCATTTGCAAACGGTTATTCCCTTGCTCATCATCATCTTCTTGATCCACAATCACATTTGTTATGAGGTAACAGGCCTTCTCTTGATGATCGATAGCAATACAGTCTCGATAAACCGTAAACATGAGATTAGGGAGCAGCAGATCATCATGAGCATGATCGGGCATTTTCTCTAAGTGCTGTACGAGATCATAAGAGAGAAAGCCAAGCGCTCCTCCCTGCCAGTCTGGACCTTGCACTATACGCGGTGACTTCCATTGGGCCATTAACTTTTCTAGAGTAATTAGCGGATCCGTCCCAGCACGATGAGTTACCACTTCCGCAACAGGGGTGAATGCCACATAAGAGTACTTACCTGCCCGTCCGCTTTCTAATAATCCACCCGTCTCAGGGTCCGGGCAGAAAAGCTCATATATCTCCGCTAAATCTGGTGCGTGATCCCATTTGGCGATCAATGGAATCACATTAAAGCCTCGATTGATATAATCTTGATAATCCTCTTTCGAAATCCCGATCATATAGTCACTCCTATATCCAACTTATGCTAGGCTTATTTTAACATAATCCCTTCCCAATTATAAAATCCAAAAAGAAAAGCCACCCAACAGCTAGTTAGGCAGCTCATCAAAAAAACGACTACTCTTCAAATTGATATAAAGGCGTGCTCAAGTATCTTTCTCCGTTACTTGGAATAACGGCTACAACTTTCTTTCCTTTACCCAGCTTTTCTGCTACCTTCATAGCAGCGAAAATAGCCGCTCCAGAGGAAATCCCTCCAAGGATTCCTTCTTCTCTTGCAACTCGACGGGACGTTTCGAAGGCATCCTCATTCTCTACTGCGATGATTTGATCATAAATCTCCGTGTTCAAGATGCTTGGCACGAATCCAGCACCAATCCCTTGGATCTTATGGGGGCCAGGCTTTCCACCGGATAGAACAGGGGAAGCGGCTGGTTCAACCGCTACGATCTCAATGTTAGGATACTTTTCTTTTAACACTTGTCCTGCTCCCGTAATCGTACCACCTGTACCGATTCCAGAAACAAAGGCGTCGATTCCACCCAATTCTTCCGCTTGTGCCAATAGCTCTTTCCCCGTTGTTTCACGGTGAATCTTCGGATTGGCAGGGTTCTCGAACTGTTGAGGCATGAAATAGTTCGAATTCTCATTTGCTAATTCCGTTGCTTTACGGATCGCTCCACCCATACCCTCAGGTCCAGGAGTCAATACGAGCTCAGCACCATAAGCACGCAATAGGTTGCGGCGCTCTAAGCTCATTGTTTCTGGCATAACTAGAATAGCCTTATATCCCTTAGCTGCGGCAACCATCGCTAAACCGATTCCTGTATTTCCGCTAGTAGGCTCAATGATCGTCGTACCAGGCTTTAGCTTCCCATCCTGCTCAGCGGCTTCAATCATAGCTAGAGCAATACGGTCCTTTACACTGCTTCCAGGATTAAAGAATTCTAACTTCAAGTAGATATCTGCATGATCTGGATTACCGACACGATTCAACTTCACAAGAGGAGTATTTCCGATCAAGTCTACAATAGAATTGGCCACTTTCATCCGCTCTTCCTCCAATACCAAGTAATTTAGTAGGTTTTATAGAAATTATAATAGCGGTATTCTGTTTTGTCAATCTCTTTTAGTTTTTCTGGAAAATTTGTACATCCATGCCCTTCCTCAGCTTTTCCAACACATTCTCCAGTGATCCCGCTTGATTTAGAGCTAACTCACGTTTAATTTCATCCTTTACATCATCAAACGTGCGGGTGACAGCCTCTCTTTTCTTATGGAGCTTGATGACAACATACCCTTTCTCGATTGCAATAGGCTCACTTACTTGGTCTTCCTTCATGGATAATGCAGCATCCACGATTTCTTGGTCTACATCTCCCCCTAGTAAAGAAACCCAACCTAAGTCACCACCGCTCGCAGCCGAATAGATTTCCCCTGATCGTTCCTTGGCCAAAGTTTGGAAGTCTGCTCCCTTATGTAATTCAGCTATGACCTGTTCTGCTTCATTCTTGTCCCCTAAATAGATGGCTGAAATTCTACCCAAGGGAGGTTGATTATAATTCGCCCGATTTTCTTCATAATGACGGAATAATTCCTGATCACTAACTTCAATATCAAGTGTAGCAAGCTTCTCTAGTAATAGATAATGGCGAAGCTCTTCCTTTAATTCTTCAGGAGCCAAACCCATATCCTTGCGAATGGCTCCGAAGAAGCTTTCTGAACTAACGTAGCGATCTTGTAATTTTTTCAACTCCGAATCAATCTCTTGATCAGTAACTGTGACACCATTTTGTTCCGCTTGAAGGAGTACCACCCGTCGATCAATCATCTTCTCTAAGACCAGTTTACCGTAGATCCGCTTTAATTCATCTGTCCAATCACTTTCCGTTATGGACTCGTTCGCCACTTGGGCGATCTTCTTTGCTCCGATGAGGGAATTGTAGTTCCACCCTAAGACACCGAGCAGGAGAAGCAGACTGCCTATGATTCCCCACAGAACTCTAATATTCCTCATTCCGTCTACTCCTCTATTTTTTTGCCAGCTTCATGAGTCTCTCTAGTTCAGGTTGATCCACTTGATATACTTCATTACAGAAATGACAAGTCAATTCCGCTTTTCCTTGTTCTTCAATAATGCTCTTGATTTCTTCCGCTCCTAAGCTGATAAGGGCATTTTCCATCCTTTCCACGGAGCAATGGCAAGAGAACACAATGTCAAGATCTGCTAAAATTTCCACATCATCTTTACCTAGTACAGCATAAAGAATCTCTTCCGGAGTTAAACCTTCATCCACCATGGTAGATACAGGAGGGATCCCACTTAACTTCTTTTCTAACTCTGCAATATCTGCTTCACTTAATCCTGGCAGAAGCTGAATAATAAACCCTCCAGCTGCTTTAATTGAGTTATCCGGGTTGACTAAGACACCAACACTCACTGCCGAAGGCGTTTGCTCTGACTTGGCAAAGTAGTAAGTGAAGTCTTCTCCTAATTCCCCGGAAATAAGCTCTACACTTCCGTTATATGGCTCTTTTAAACCCAGATCCTTCGTAACGAGTAGCTGTCCATCTGTTCCTACCGCCTTAGCCACATCAAGCTTCCCCATCGCATTTAGAGGAAAATGGATATGTGGATTCGTGACATAGCCTCGGACTTCTCCTTTTCCATTAGCATCGACCACAATTTGCCCGATCGGGCCGCCACCCTTAATAATGACGGTTAACCTCTCATTTCCCTTTAGCATCGCACCCATCATCGCCGACGCGGAAATTGAACGACCTAGAGCAGCACTTGCTACTGGCCATGTATCTAATCTTCTTCTGCTTTCTTCCACAACTCCCGTAGATCTAATGGCAAAGGCTCTCACCTTTCCATTACGAGAAATGGCCCGAACTAAATAATCTTTCAAGAGGTTCTCCTACCTTTCTTTTCTGTTTCGTTCATAGATGAGCATAAGCCCATTTAGCGTGAGGAATGGATCCACAATATCAATGGAATCCGTTTCGTGCTTGAATAATTCAGCCATTCCACCTGTAGCCACAACCTTAGGGCTCACCCCGGATTCCCCCTTCATTCTGCGTACAATTTCATTGACTTGTCCTACAAAACCGTAATAAATGCCCGCTTGCATCGCGACGATCGTATTACGACCTAAAACACTGGTTGGGCGTGTAATCTCAATTCGAGGAAGCTTAGCCGCTCGGTTGAAAAGGGCCTCTGTGGATATTTTTATTCCCGGGGCAATGGACCCTCCTGCCCATTGTCCGTTCGGATCAATATAGCAGAAGGTAGTCGCCGTTCCAAAGTCGACCACGATTAACGGTGCACCATAATAATGAATGGCGGAGACTGCATTCACGATACGGTCGGCCCCTACTTCCCGGGGATTCTCTGCCTTAATATTCATTCCCGTTTTGACACCAGGTCCAATCACCATCGGCTTATGTTGAAAATATTTTAAACACATACTTTCAATTGTGTACATGAGGGGAGGAACAACGGAGGCCATAATGACACCCTCAATTTCCTCCACAGGAAGGTCCACATCTTTAAACAGGCTTTTGACTAAAATACCATACTCATCCACTGTCTTATTTCTCTCGGTTGACACCTTCCAATGATACTTTAATTCTGCTTTCTTAAAGACACCCAAGGCGATATTCGTGTTCCCCACGTCAATAACAAGAATCATAGACTTTCCTCCGGCTTTATCTTTTCCTTTGGTTCAAATCCAAGCTTATATCTAATGCTTTTACCGAATGGGTTAAGGCTCCGACAGAAATAACATCTACGCCAGTCTCAGCAATGCGGGCGATGGTGTCTAGTGATACTCCCCCAGAAGCCTCCACCACAGCCCTGCCGTTAATCAGGGCGACGGCTTTCTTCATTTCTTCAATTCCCATATTATCTAACATAATAATATCCGCCTTGGCTTCAAGCGCTTCTTCCACTTGGGCGAGAGATTCTACTTCCACTTCCACTTTCATCGTATGGGGAATGAATTCCCTAGACGCTGCTATAGCCTGTTTAATGCCTCCTGATGCTTTGATATGATTATCCTTAATCATCACGGCATCGAATAATCCGTAACGGTGATTATGACCTCCACCCATACGAACGGCGTATTTCTCTAGCATTCTTAAGCCGGGTGTTGTTTTTCTAGTATCCACGACCCGAACAGCTTGGCTTCCTTCCCTTGCACGAAGAACATACTGATTAGTCATGGAAGCAATTCCGGACATACGCTGCATGAGGTTTAACGCTAGACGCTCTCCTGTTAAAATGGAGGCCGCCTTTCCTTCTACCTCTGCTACAACCTCTCCCTTTTGGATCTCTTGTCCATCCTTCACTATGGATCGGAACTGTAAAGTTGGGTCAACCGAAGTAAAAACCAGCCTTGCTACTTCTAAGCCAGCGATTACTCCAGTCTCCTTCGCATAGATAATCCCTTTTGCGTATTCATCCTGTGCTACTGTCGCTTGAACGGAGATGTCTCCGAATCCAATATCCTCTTCCAGCCATTCTTGGATTTGCCGCTTCAGTTTTTGCTGATTAATCATCATAAGTACCTCTCTCCTCTAAGACGCCTTCCCCGATAGACTGAATAATATGCTTGCGCCATATAACATCATCCCGCTTAGGAAAGTCTTCGCGGTAATGCCCTCCTCGACTCTCTTCCCGCAGTAATGCGGCTTTAACTGTAAGCAAGCCACACGTAAGTAAGTTAAGAAATTCGTATTCTGAAGGATGTGTGGGTTGCAGCTGGAATTGCTTTACTTGCCTTTCCATTTCCTTCAAGGCCTTTCTAAGCCTTTTCTCATCCCGCTTCAACCCCACTTGCCGCACCATCATCTTCTGAAGCTTCAGCTTCTTCTCTAGAATATGTTCATCAGGCGTTGTCTCTCTCATAATCGAAAAAGAAAGCCCTGACACATCAAGTTCTATGGGCTGTAGTTCCTTCACACGTTGAGCAATCCTCTTCCCGAATACAATGGCTTCAGATAAGGAATTACTTGCTAGTCTATTCGCTCCATGCACCCCCGTACACGACACTTCTCCACAAGCGAACAATCGAGGAACCGTTGTCTCTCCCCACAAGCCCGTCTTTACTCCGCCCATCATATAGTGTGCAGCAGGAGCTACTGGAATCCAATCCGTTACCATGTTCAAACCATAAGTAAGACAGACTTGGTAAATCTTAGGGAAGCGGTGCTTGATCAGTTCTTCGGACTCGTGAGTAATATCAAGATAGACGAAGGTGGATTCCGTCTTCTCGATCTCCGACACAATCGCTCTCGCTACAACATCTCTTGGAGCCAACTCAAGCTGCGGGTGATATCTTTCCATAAACCGCTCGCCATTCACATTACGAAGAACCGCACCCTCTCCACGAACAGCTTCGGATATCAAAAAGCGGGGTGCACCGGGATAACACAGAGACGTCGGATGAAATTGAATAAATTCAACATCCTTAATCTGTGCTCCTGCACGGTAAGCCATGGCTATACCGTCTCCGGTCGCAACGGGAGGATTGGTAGTATAGCGGTATAGTTGCCCTGCTCCGCCTGTAGCCAGTATGGTTGCGTTGGATTGGATAAGGAATTGCTCCCCATGAGAATCCTCTACTATAACCCCCACACACTGATCCTTTTCGGTAACAAGGTCGATAGCAAAGTGGTGTTCTAAAATATGTATTCGCTCATTTTCTCTTGCCCTCTCAGATAAGGCTCTCACGATCTCAGCCCCGGTCGAATCCCCTCTCGCATGGAGAATCCTTCTGCGACTATGTGCCCCTTCCTGGGTTAAAGCTAACTTGTCGCCTTCTTTATCAAACTGAGTACCATAACGAATAAGCTCGTACACGCCTTCTGGACCCTCATTAACTAATACATCTACAGCCTCATGGGAACATAAACCCGCACCGGCAATAAGGGTATCCTGACGGTGTAGTGCCGTTGAATCCTTTTTCGTGATTACGGCAGCTATGCCACCTTGGGCATAATTGGTATTACTCTCTGATAATCCTTCCTTACAAATGAGCGTAACCTCTTGATATTTGGCAATCTGAAGAGCCGTGTACAACCCAGCGATCCCTGAGCCGATAATACAGACATCGGTCCGCTTCGTATTCATGTCTCTTATATTAAAATCGATTAAATAACGTGGGACCATGAGAGTTTGTCCTTTCCATGAAAAAAAGTATAAAACGGTGATTTTATCACTATTTTATACTTCTTACCTAAAAGTAACCAGATTTATTCTAGACTTTATAAGTCTCTGCCTCAAATTGAAGCATACGCTCCAACGATTCGCGTGCAGCATCGGCAACATGCGGTGGAACATAAATTTGCGGTTGCATGGTTTCTAAGCAATTTGCCAGCTTCTTCAGGTTATTCACCTTCATATTTGGACAGACGAGATACTTAGAAGCGAAATAGAATTTTTTATTCGGACTGTCTTGGGATAATCGGTAAAGGACTCCATCTTCCGTACCTACAATAAACTCGTCATGCTTAGATTCTCTACAGTATTTGAGGATTCCGGTAGTACTTCCCACAAAGTCAGCTAACGCAACGACTTCTGGACGGCACTCAGGATGCACGACAAATTGAGCATTAGGATGTTCCTTGCGTAGGCGATACACATCCTCCACCGTCAATTGGTCATGCGTGTTACAGTAGCCTTCCCAAATAATCATTTTCTTGTCCGTAAACTGAGAAACATAATGACCTAAATTCTTATCAGGAACCCAAATAATCTCTTCGGCATCTATATTCTCAATGACATTCTTGGCATTCGATGAAGTACAACAGACGTAAGTTTCAGCTTTTACATCAGCAGAAGTATTAATATAAGCAACGACCTTAGCATTCGGATGTTCTGCTTTTAATTTACGCAAGCCATCCACGTTCACCATATCAGCCATTGGACAGCCTGCTCGTTCATCAGGAATAAGAACAGTCTTATTCGGAGCAAGAATTTTCGCACTTTCACCCATAAAGTGGACCCCACAGAACACGATCACATCCGCATCTGTCGTTTTTGCTTTTTGGGCTAAGCCAAAGGAATCACCTAAGAAATCGGCAATTTCTTGGATTTCTGGCCTCTGATAATAGTGAGCCAGAATAATGGCATTACGTTCCTTTTTTAAGCGAATGATTTTCTCCTTTAATTCTTCATTTCGCTCTGCTTTTTTAGCAAGCGCTAATGCTTCCATGTGGGTAGACCCTCCTAACATGTAGCCTAATTTTTATGTTTGAATTGTAGACCTAGGTCTCCGATTTGTCAATGGATCAAACACTTCATAGCAGAGAAGAAAAGCACCCATATGTCAAGGGTGCTTTCCATTTCATCTTATTATTCCTCTTTTTTCGGTTGAATTTGCACCTTCACGTCACTTTCAGCAGTAACTTTAGGCTCAATTTTCCCCTTTTCGATCAATTGCTTAATTTGGTCCGCATCTAATGTTTCAATTTCAAGCAACGTCTGAGCAATCAATTCCAGCTGATCTCTGTATTTTACGAGTAGATCTGTCGTTCTCTTATATTGATCACGTACGATGCGTTGAACTTCTTCATCAATAGTTTGCGCAGTCGATTCACTGTAATCCCGCTCATGACCGAAATCACGTCCAAGGAATACTTGACCTTGAGAGCGACCAAACTGCATAGGACCAAGACGGTCACTCATCCCAAACTCCGTAACCATGCGACGAGCAATTCCCGTTACTCGTTCGAAGTCGTTATGAGCTCCTGTACTTACTTCATTCAATACAATTTCCTCTGCGACACGTCCACCAAGCAATCCAGAGATCTTATCCAAGAGCTCAGAACGGCTAGCAAAATAACGATCTTCCTTAGGAAGCATAACGGTGTAACCACCTGCGCTTCCCCGTGGAATAATAGTTACCTTGTGAACCACATCGGCGTGTTCCATATGATACCCAACAATAACGTGCCCAGCTTCATGATAAGCCACAAGTCTTTTCTCATAATCACTGATGACACGTGTCTTCTTAGCAGGTCCAGCGATCACCCTATCAATCGCCTCATCCACTTCAAGCATCTCAATCTTCTTCTTATTCTTACGAGCGGACAATAAAGCAGCTTCATTCAGCAAGTTCTCTAAGTCTGCTCCCGTAAATCCTGGTGTTCTTCTTGCAATGACGTCTAGGTCAACCTCATCAGATAAAGGCTTGTTACGCGCATGTACACGTAATACCGCCATACGCCCCTTAACATCTGGACGATCCACTGTAATCTGACGGTCAAAGCGTCCTGGACGAAGCAAAGCAGGATCTAGAATATCTGGGCGGTTCGTCGCGGCAACAATGATAATTCCTTCATTGGCACCGAATCCATCCATCTCAACAAGCAACTGGTTCAATGTTTGCTCTCTCTCGTCGTGTCCACCGCCAAGACCAGCTCCACGCTGGCGACCAACTGCATCAATCTCATCGATGAAAATGATACATGGGGCGTTCTTCTTCGCATTCTCAAACAAGTCACGAACACGGGAAGCACCGACACCGACAAACATCTCAACGAAATCTGAACCTGAAATACTAAAGAAAGGAACTCCAGCTTCTCCCGCTACCGCTCTTGCAAGTAACGTTTTCCCTGTTCCTGGAGGACCTACAAGAAGTACCCCTTTAGGAATTCTGGCACCCAGCTGGCTAAACTTACGTGGATCCTTCAGGAAGTGTACAACTTCCTCTAATTCGGCTTTTTCTTCATCAGCCCCGGCCACATCATTAAATGTAACCTTTTTCTTATCATCGTTATAAAGCTTCGCTTTACTTTTCCCAAAGTTCATCACTCGGCTGCCGCCACCTTGAGCTTGATTAAGTAGGAAAAAGAATAGGATAAAGATGATAACAAATGGGATAATGGACGTAAGGAAAGTTAACCATACCGAGTCACCCTTCTGCTCAGCATAGGTCTCCTTATCCAGATTCGCAGCTTCAATCTTCTCTAGTAGAGACGTATTATTGTATAGAGGACCATTCGTAAAGAATGTTTCCCCACTTTTCAGCCTTCCTTCGATATAGTATGTACCACTATCCGGGCGAATTAGAATCTCGGCTACTTGGCCATTATCCAGGTTCTGCCTGAACTGATTGTACGGCATCTTCGATGTTTCAGTTCCTTGGTTGGCGATAAAGTTTACAATTCCTACGGTAACTAGGAAGATAAGCAGATAAAACCCCGTATTTCGAAAAAAACGATTCATCTCTGACCTCCTCTCACGACAAGACACTCACATTATTTTACCATAACTAACTCTTTGTCCACAACTTAGGCTAACTACTATATACTTCAGGCTTGAGGATCCCTATGTAAGGAAGATTGCGGTAACGCTCCGCATAATCCAAGCCATAGCCCACAACAAATTCATCTGGTACTTCAAAACCGCAATAATCAGGTTTAATATCTACCTTCCTGCGGTGCGGCTTATCTAATAAAGTAATAATCTTTACGCTTCCAGCCTTGCGACGGTGAAGCAGATCATGCAGGTAATTGAGTGTAAGACCGCTATCGATGATATCCTCGACAATAAGGACATGTCGACCTTCTACACTTGCGTCTAAGTCCTTAATAATTCGAACTTCCCCTGATGAAACTGTCGATGCACCATAACTAGACACGGCCATAAAGTCCATCTCCATATGGATGGTAATACGTTTGATCAAATCGGACATGAAAGGAGCAGCTCCCTTCAAAACACAGATGATCAATGGATTTCTATCCTTATATTCTTCGCTAATGATCTGTCCTAACTCAGCTATCTTAGCTTGAATAACTTCTTCACTTAATAATATTTCTTGGATCTCGTTCTGCATAGTAGCCTCCTAGAGTAAAACATCTGTATCATATTGTAGTAAAAGTTGTTTCTGCGTTGTTTCTGTAATACGGGCTCGATTAGAACGCTTTAATCCGGGAATCCATAACAAACCCTCATTGTCTGCTATCATAGGAATACGTTCTCTTAGCTGCTTCGGTACCTTCTCATCGATGAAAAGATCCTTTACCTTCTTCGTGCCTTCCATGCCAAAGGGTATAATTCTATCTCCTGGTCTACGGCTTCGTACTGTTAATCCACCCTTGACTTGATCTAAATCGAATAAAGCTTCGTATCCAGACCGTGGTTCAATTAAAGTAGATTCTCCCTCTATAATACGGGCGTAAAGCCAAGCATTAATCTCTCTAATATATGTACGTCCTGGGACTTCCATGTTATAACAGTAACTTTCTGTTTGCTCACCATAATGGGTCAGCTTCGTACTAAAAGTAACTTCATCATACTCCTTAAAAGCCTGTATCCCTTGAGGAAGTTCCAATCGTGATGCATTACGCCCGTGGCGCATCCATTCCAGGATGGATTCAATATGTATAAAACCAATATTTGCTTGTTTACGATCTAGATAATTAAATATTAGTTTAATCATCCTCCTTTGTAAAGCAAGGTGCATGGATAGAAATAGTTTACCCTTGATTACAATTTTATTTTCTTCTTTAGATTTCATGATTGATTCGAGCATTTCTGTAGAAATTCGCTCAAAATAATCATTTTCTTCACTTGCAATCATGCCTAGTTGGATTAGGGCTTCTTGTATAGAAGGGTTTACTTCCTTCTCGAGCCACGGAATGACTTCCAATCGAAGAAAATTGCGGTGGTACTTCTTTTTCAAGTTACTGCTGTCTACTCTAGGAGTTATTCCTTGAAGCTGACAGTACTTCTCTAAGTCATCTTTATAAAAGGAAAGAAGAGGTCGAATAATCGTTAGGGGGCCCCATGCTCTAGAGTCAGGAATACCAGCAATGCCCTCGATCCCTGTTCCCCTGAAGACTCTCATCAGAATGGTCTCAGCTTGATCATTCGCGTGGTGCGCTAGGGCAAGCTTCCTAATCCCCCACTGACTTGCAACTTCTTGAAAAAATTGATATCGAACCTGGCGTGCCGCCGCTTGGGGATTGGCCCCTGTTTCTCGAATCCACTCTGGAACATTGCGTTCTTCTACACGACATGGAATCCCATAATCTCTACAGTACTCTTCGACAAAGCGAGCATCTTCTTCTGCTTCTTCCCCTCTAAACTGGTGATTCAAGTGTGCGGCATATACCTGCCACCCTTCTACTTCGGACAGGTCATATAAGGCTCGAAGTAAGGCCAGGGAATCCACTCCTCCCGAAACACCTACAAGGACCTTCTCCCCTCTCTTTAATAATCCCTTTTCCTTTATCACAGCATTAAGCTTGGTTACAAGCATAAGTTCTCCCTCAAGCAAGTAAATTGGTAACACGTGGAGGTAATTATATCATACATAGTGAAATGTACGGACGAACGAAATACAAAAAGTTTGTGAAGATCTGGCTGCGGACAAGAAAATAGAAAGCCCAAAGGTTTAAGTCACCCTTGAGCTATCAACTCACTTCCCATTATTTCCAGTCTCTAAGGAAATAGACGTTAACTTACGCGTTTGGGCCGTTGTATAGGTTCCATGCCTGGAATAGGGAAGGTTCCCCATCTTGGAATGAATTGATCAATTCTCGATACAAGTATAGTCATGTCGTCGTTAATCTCTCCAAATTTGCTTCGTATCACCCTCTCTAGCAAGATATCCGTGATTTCCTCTGGATCGTCGGTCTTCAACTCCGAGATAATTCGCTTAAACCACATCTCCTTATTCTCAATCTGGGCAGGTGCCTCAAGCAAGCCATCACTCACCATGATGAGGATGTCACCTGGCTTTAATTGCTCAGTCACCACATCTACTTCAATATCTTCAATAATACCAATCGGCAAATTATTTGCCGTAATCATGAAGACCTCTCTTCCTCTTTTAATAAAGCTAGGGTTCGATCCTGTTTTAATAAACTTTGTATGACCGTAATACTGATCGACAATGGCTAAGTCAACCGTGGCGAACATTTCATCCGGCGATCGTAACGATAACACCGTGTTTACAGACTTAATAGCTAATGTCTCATCTAATCCAGCTTCTAATAACTCCTTAAGTAATTGAAGAGTAGAGGTACTCTCAAGATGCGCCCGATCTCCATTTCCCATCCCATCACTGATAGCCATGATGTACTTCCCACTCCCAAGCTCCATTGTCATGAAGCAATCGCCAGATACCAACCTCCCATCCTTAGCCACACCTGTACCATAAGAAGACACCGAATAATTTTTCTCCGAGCCTAGGATCACGACACATGTCCCATCTCCTGAAACATCGCACTCTTTACTCTTTACTGTAATATTTTCACCCACAATCGAGGTCAGCATCGGTGCTATAATACTTTCACATTGCATATGTCCATCACAAACGGGCTGTGTAATTTCAATATCGACCTTCCCCTCTTCTAAACTTAGAATGTTCACCCTTTGTACGGACAAGCCAATATTCTCTAGAGCCCCGAGAATCTGTTGTTCCTGTAAAGATAGATCGATTCCCTCACGTCCAAGTTCATTGGCAAAGTTGCGCATCACTTTAGAGACACCCGCTAGCTGATCTGCTACTAATCTTCTGCTGTCCTTCACCTGCTTTTGCATAAATAGTCCTTCCTGTACAGCAAAGTATTCTTCGTAGATCACCCTTTCTAATTTTTCTTTATTTCCACACATACTGTGATAATCGGTTCCCTCTAGCCGATCCCGATCGATCTCTCCATAGGCATCCAATTGATGTATGAGTTCCCCTAGGATATGAACGGTATTTTCCGTGCCATATTCCGACCAGCACTTTTCCTTCCTCCAACACGTCTGACAGGATCTTTCCGTTATTCGAGCCAAAAATTCGTTCATATCCATACTCTCTTGCTCTTCTTCCTTTTTATTTTGAATCGATACTTGGGTAAAGGCATCAGAGAGCTCTTGGAATACAGTTGAGAACTTCATAATCTTTCCAACGGTGACATCACGGACCTTTTTCATATACTCATATTGGGACTTCTCATTTTCCTCCGTACCAGGGATAAATCTCGATATGTTTTGTAATAAAAATGGCGGAGTAAGCAGGAACAATCCCACCGCCATAAGAGTTTCTATACTTGAATGGATGATAGACTGCTTGTCTCCTACATAAAGGATAAAGATAGACGAACCTAAAATCATCCCAAGGGCAGCCCCGCCGCGTTTTCCTTCCTTTAATAACCCAGATAACAATCCAGCAAAAGCTAGCAAGCTAATCTGTTCCACCAGCCTAACGTCTGCTAAGCTTATTATAACTCCCGTAATCACCCCAACCGTTGCCCCGATCATCCCGCCTCCGACGAAGGCTAATGTCAGTACTAGATACTTTGCAAGCGTACTCTGGACGGAAACGCCATCGATCGTCCAACCAATGGTTCCGGTCATTACAGAGGCTAGTAAGATCACTAAACAAACAATCTCATCTGGCTTTAATTCATGATGATATTTTCGACTCGTTAAGAAGGGTAGCGATTGAACAAAAATCAGCGTAAGAACCATTGCCAATACGGCTTCAACCACATTCATGATGGTTGAATACAGCGTCATTTCATTCGAAAGATACGTATAAGCCGCTCTACTAATAAATAGTGAAATCAGTACGATAAATGGAGCTTGATTCAACTCCCTTTTTACTCGCTTTTCCTGAACCCTTAAAATCATAAAGGCGATAGCTAAGCTTATGAAAATCATGACAGCATGTGAGGTGGAATGTGATGCAGCACCCATTAATAATGCGATTGAGGTTAAAAGCACCTTGTCCTTCCTAATAAAGTAAACAACGATAAAGTAGGCTGTCGCAAAGGGGGCTAAATCTTGGAGGATCATCGCCCTTCCCAGCAAGTAACCCATCAGGATATAAAAGATCCCTAGTCTTTGTATCCCTGTTTCTAAACCAACCGCTGTCCTGGAAAGAAGGCGCTGTGCTGGAACCATCATTCTCTGTCCCAAATGAGTAGCAAACGCCTGAATACGAGACATAACTCAACACCACCCGATTTGTAATTTATTGATTTGATTATAGACTTGTCCAATTGTAAAATTTGTCAAAACAAAGAGAGGGATTCCAAGAAGTTTGCGACAAATAGTAAGCGCAGTCTACAAGAAGGTGGTTTACATTTGTTTCCAATCGTCTACAGCGCTCTATGTAAGCTGGAATTTGTTGTCATAATGTAAATCAGTGTCGATAAAATGATGGTATAAATTTTAGAACAACTAAAATTAGCAGGCAAAAAAATAAAAGGTGTCTACTCGTATAGTTCATACGAATAGACACCCAACGTGGTTATTCTGGAGTAATAAATATTACTTCACCAGGCTTGGACAGATGATAGTCTCTTCGAGCTATCTCTGCTATATATTCCTTATCATGTAGCTTGTTCACCTGATACGTTAACTCCTCATTCTCTAGCTTGACCTGATCAAAGGATTGTTGTGCTTTCCTTAGATCTTCTTTCTTTCCTAGGAGAATAGATTGTTGTTCATACCAAGTGAATCCGGCCCAAAGGCAAAAGGGAAACATCACTAATGCGAGCAATCGCTTCCTTCTTCGTTGACCCCTTATTCTCGTTTCTGTTGGATCAAGTTCAGGCATAGGCTGGCTCACCTCATTCGTCTTTGTCTTTGTCGATATCATCTTTACGCTTCAACTTAATTAGTTTCGCCAGCCTTTTTAAAATTCCTGCTCCCTTCTTCTTTGAACCGGAATATATTTTCTTACCTAACTTTGATGACTTTGTACCTAGTGGGACGAAGATCTTCTGAAACAACCCATAAATAAACAGAATGATCTTCCACACAAACAAAGAAATCGTTACAATTACGGTAATGATCACCTTATATAAGAAGATCACTGGTTTTATAATCAACGTCTGTATCATGTTAATGATAAAGCGATAAATGGCTTTAACTAACTGAATGAATCGCAAAAACCATTTTACATAAAACGAATGAAAGAGAGCGAAGTAAGCCCAGGCTCCAATCCCCATGCCTAAAAACAAATAAACTCTTACGATTCCATCATTAATGCGTAACAAGGTTCCAAATACAAGGAAAATACAGCTCGCCCAAAACAAAAGATCGCAGATGATCACTAACCATCCGCGAAGCCCAGTCTGCCCTTTCATTACTCTATATGTATCGTAAAGCAGACCCATGGTCAGGCCGCAGGCAACCATCATCAGCATCGTAATCGCTTGGATTTTTATACTCACTTGAACAACTTCCCTAGGAATCCTTTTCCTTTCGATCCCCCGCCTTGCTCATCGATATAGCCCAAGTCAAAGACATAGCCTTCAATGGACACCTGTCCTGTCTCCAAGCTTAGATTCTTCATGTGCAAGTTCTGACCTTTTATACAAAGGAATCCACATTCCGTCTCAAGCAAAAATTCTTCACTATCAAAGCTCTCTACATTTAACACCCCGGAAATTTCTAATTTCTTGCGGTTAAACATCATGATTTCATGCCTTGGGGTCTTTTTCGCATCCGCCATAACCTGTACACCTCCGTGATTCGCTTTTTTGTACATGTTATGGCTTGGATACAAGAATTAGAACCTGAAATGGAAGTTACCAAGGATAATCCGGATCAATCTTTGGCTCTTCCTGATTCAATCTTTCCTCAGAAACTAAAGTATACATCGTGGCTGCTTCTTCCTTTTTTGTAGAATCCACAATACGCTCGATCGTAACAGTGACCAGGCGGTTCCCGTAACGAATAGCCAACTCATCCCCCACCTTCACGGTGCTGCTTGATTTGGCTTGTCTTTGATTCAGCTGCACACGTCCCTGATCACAAACTTCTTTGGCCATGGTTCGTCTTTTTACCAATCTGGATACCTTTAAGAATTTATCTAGTCTCATCTGTTTCAGCACCTCTGCTTCACTTAAGTTCGTTTCGCTTCTTGCCATAAAGCTTCCATCTCGTCTAGAGTTGCTTCTTCGAGATTCTTCCCCATCTCTTGCAGTCGCTTCTCGATATGAGAAAATCTTGTCTTAAACTTACGATTCGTTAAGGCTAACGCTTCTTCTGGATCTACCTTCAGGAATCTGGCCAGATTGGCAACAGCAAACAGAAGATCTCCTAGCTCTTCCTTTACCTCTTCTGCATTGCTAGCTTGTTTAACCTCGTCCATTTCTTCTTCAATTTTAGCATAGACGTCTTGTACTTGATCCCAATCAAAGCCTACCTTTGAAGCTTTCTTAGCTAACTCATAAGCAGTCAACAATGCCGGTAAATGTCGAGGTATCCCATCTAATAGAGATTTATTTTCGATATCGATTCCTTTATCCATTTTCTCTTGTACTTTAATCTGATCCCAATTCGTTAGTACCTCATCGCTCGTGTCAGCTGCCTTCTCACCGAATACGTGAGGATGCCTGCGAACAAGCTTCTCATTTAACACGGAGATAACATCTTCCACAGTAAAATCCCCATCATCCTCAGCAATTTGCGAATGAAGCATTACCTGCATCAAGAGATCTCCCATTTCTTCACACATCGCTTCGGGGTCATCATCATCAATGGTTTCTAATACTTCGTAAGTCTCTTCAATTAAATGCTTGCGAATGGACTTATGGGTTTGTTCTCGATCCCAAGGGCATCCCTCAGGACTCCTTAAAATGCTTATAATCTCCCGCAACGTGCTAAACTGCCGATTCAGGATCTTGTCATCCTGTGTCGGTGGAACGTAGACCGCAGCTAAGTTGTGAGTGCCTTTAATATGATCTAACTCATATAGAGGCATCTGTTGAATCTTCTCTTCCCCAGTCACACCCGCGGCAATCACCAATGTAACAGGATACTCATCCGGAAAAACTTCCATAAGTGTTAATTTTACTTCGGACGCGGTTAGATCATCATATACTTGCGTAATGATGGTATGTACCCGAGGATTGATATCTTTTCGATCTAAGTGAAGGGCATCAAGGAGAACAAAACCTTCAACCGGATCCATTTTGATGGCCGTGAACATCGCATCAAGAAAGCTTTGCCCTCCCAATATTTCTACCTCGACACCCTGATCATGTGCCTGCTGTAAAAGAAGCTGAGTTGTCTGCTCAGCCACCATAGGATGACCGGGTACAGCAAATAACACCTCACCCTTCTCTTTGGCTTGAACGAACAGCTCCTTACAAATCAAATGATAGACCTCCGGGAAGCTCTCTGCGTCTTCATAAAATGAATCGAAGGATTGGAATTTAACTCCTCTTTCTTTTAATTGCTGAGCCACTGGATGCTTTTGCGTACGAAGATATAAGTGTTTTGCCCCTGTGATCTGCTCATAAACGCCTAACGGCATCTGACTTACATCACCTGCTCCTAAGCCAATAACCGAGATCTTCAACATGTCTAAAACACCCTCTTTTCTAATCTCTCAATAGATGTAATTTGTTTAGCAAAGGAATAAACTTCTCTGCCTTAGGGATATACTGCAAATCAGTTCGGGTAATGGAACCTGAAATAAATAAAGCAATTCCAAATATCATAGCGCCAGAGACGACGGCAATGATCGCCACGACCGTGAAATAAAGACGATAAGACTCGATGACACCAAAGAGCAGATTCATACTGATTTGTTCAATGAGGAACACCATCACCCCCATCATCGTTACAGCAAAAATGGGCTTAAGGAAGAATCGCTTAAATTGAAAAGTAACTCCTGTATATCTGGCTACAGCCATGAGATTTAACATCGTAGCTACAGCGTAAGCGAGAACGGTAGCAAGAGCTGCTCCCGTAATCCCCATTAAAGGGATGAGCATGATATTTAAGCCTACTTTAATGATGACCCCGACTAACAGATTCTTAGCTGGAAGAAGTACTTTACCTAACCCCTGTAGAATACCCGCTGAGGTAATACCAAGAGTAGAAAAGATGGTTGTAAAAGAAAGAACGATTAGCGTAAAGGTTCCGTTGTTATTTTGATAAAGCATGATATTGACCGGCTCCGCCACAACAGCCAAACCAATTGATGTCGGTAATCCAATCATTAAGGTAAGGCGCAAGGCTAGCTCAGTTCGACTCTGAATGATCTGTTTCGCACGACGAGCATTCGCCTCCGAGATCGCTGGGACAAGAGAAAGGGATAAGGCTGTAGCGAAAAAAGCACCAAAGGAGACTAAAGGCTGTCCCCGGTCGAATACTCCTTTGAGAATATTAGCTTCTTCTGGTGGATAACCAGCCTTCATAAGAAGATTAGCCACGGTAAAGGAATCCGATAACTGGAGTAACGGCAGTACGAGTGCACCAAAGCAAATCGGTATAGCATAATATAGTATTTGTTTCATTAGCTGCCAGGATGATTCCTGGGGCATCTTTTGTTGAGTAAATTGTGGTTCTTTATGTAACTGTTTGTTCTTTCTCCAAAACAAAAGAAGGACAAGAAGGCCTGTTAACGCTCCTGTGAAAGCTCCGAATACAGCTCCGGCTCCTGCCAAGTATTCATTCCCAGTTGTACTCATAAACCAGTACGCCAGAATGATAATCGTTGCTACACGAACAAATTGCTCGGCAATTTGAGATATCGCTGTTGGAACCATATTCTGATGGCCTTGGAAATAGCCTCTCATGGCTGCCATTGGAGGAACGATAAGTAACGCATATGAAACACTTCGGATCGGAAGGGTGAGCTTATCATTACCCATCCACATAGCGATGGACTCTGCCCCATAATACAAGGATAAAAAGGAAATAATTCCGGTAAAAAACAAGGTAATCACGGAAACTCTAAACACCCTTCGAACCCCATATAGATCTCCAACGGCCAATTTTTCTGAAACCATCTTCGAAATGGCGATGGGAAAACCGGCAGTTGCCAAGATTAACAGAGTTCCATAAAGCGGATAAACCTGGGTGTACACATAGTATCCCAAATCACCTGTAATGTTTTGATAAGGAATCCTGTAGATCAACCCCAACATCTTGGAGAATAAAGAAGCCAGTCCAAGTATGGCCGCTCCTTTAATAAAGGTTGCTCCATCCAACTTTTTTGCCATATATTTCCTCCTCCAGGATTCAAAATCTAAGCTATTATATCATATGCCCAACTAAACACAAAGAGCTCTTCCAGACCACAATTTAGTCTGGAAGAGCTCTATCCCTTGTCCATTATTGTTCCATTTGCTTCGCTAGAAAACCAGCTGCGGTTTCTGCCATCTTCGTTTCCAAGTCGCCCATCTTTACGGAATCCTCTTTGCTAGAGAGGATAACGGCACCAATGGGGTCCCCACCTGCCACAATCGGAGCCACTACAACCGAGGAATAGTGTTCCTGTAAGTCACGGCAGATTTCATACTCACCAGGTCCCTGAATCATGGTTTTGCGTTCTTCCATACAGGTTTCAATCATTGAACCAATAGCCTTGTCCATAAATTCTTTCTTACTAGCCCCAGATACAGCAATGACGGTATCTCGATCAGAGATGAGCGTAATATGTCCTATACTTTCATATAAAGAGTCTGCATATTCTTTGGCGAAGTCTCCAAGCTCTCCAATTGGGGAATACTTCTTTAGAATAACTTCGCCGTCCCTGTCAACAAAGATCTCAAGAGGGTCACCTTCACGAATTCTTAGAGTTCGGCGAATCTCCTTCGGAATGACCACACGGCCAAGATCATCAATTCGACGAACGATTCCAGTTGCTTTCATTATCTAGATGCCTCACTTTCACTTGAAGTATTTACTTGACTGGAACTACCCATAACCATCGTTTAACCCTATTTTTATCCTTTTCCTTACCTGTTGGGGAAGTGCTTGTTTCCTGGTGTAGGGATAGTATATATCTCCTTTATGGATAATATTCACCAAGCTATGCTTCACCCTTATTTTGGAAGACAAAAAAGAGGACCCCTTAAGGGATCCGTCCTATTCCTTCTTCTCTGGAAGGTTTACATTCTTTAAAATGCCTTCTAATTCTTTTTCCATGAATGCATCATATTTTTCATTCACGAATTGAGATCTAATTTGATCAGCTACATCTTCGTAGCTCTTCTCCGTACGCTTCTCCACTTTCATAACGTGGTAACCGTAATCGGTTTTAACAGGATCGCTGATCTCGTTAAGAGGAAGCTCAATTGCTGCCTTCTTAAACTCAGGTACCCACATGGCAACCTCTACATCTTCGTATAAACCGCCAGTTTCTTTACTTCCAGGGTCATCGGAGTATTCTTTCGCTAATGCTGCAAAGTCTTCTCCCTTACGCAATCGATCCGACAACTCATCGGCTAGCTTTTTCGCTTCTTCATCAGTTAAAGCTTTCTTCTCGCCTTCCGCAGGAGCCATAGGCTGTTCCCCTACAGAGACTAGGATATGACGAACGGATGCCACCGTATAATCGCCTTGACCCTTTCCTTCATCATAACGCTTCTTAATTTCCTCTTCTGTTACCTGAGAACGCAGGTAAGCTTCTACCTTCTTATAACGTACGAAGAATTCCTTCAGCCCTTCATCCGTAACTTTTTGGTCTTGCATTTGCTTTTCTACCTTTTTCTCATCGCCGCCTAGGACCATTAGGTATTGTCCTTTAATCCGGTCAACTAATTCCGTAGCTTCTTTTTCCGCATTGCTAACATCCGGTGCTCGTTCTGCCATGATGATTTCAGAAACATAGCTTTCTATGAAAAGCTTCAAGGATTCAGGAAGTTTCTCATGGATCGCTAAACCAGCTTGTGGATTGATGAACGATTGGATCGCTAGATAGCTCTCGAATTGTTCAGCAGTAATCTTACCGCCTTCATATTCTGCAACAACGGCTTGAGGATCCATCCCTAAGTTTACGTCAACAATTGGAACTGGATTCTCTTCACCATTTGGCTGTTGATTTTGATCGGCTGGAACAGCCTCATCCTTCGCTTGAGCCGCCTCATCCTTCGCTTTGGCGTCTTTATCATCTGCTGTCCCACATGCGGATAACACAGATAACGCTAGGGTAAAGGAAAGCATTAGGGCTCCCCATTTTCTAAGTGGCAACATTATTTAGTTCTCCCTTCACTTTTTTCACCTGTTCGAATTCCGATAGGAATTTCTCTACAAGCTTGATCCCATCTTCGGGAGTCAACCCATTTACTTTAACAGTAACTGATAGGTGTTGTCCAGTTGCTAGGGACATACGTCGATCATACTGGTTAGCGAGAGCAAACAATTTGGTACCGTCGATTTGCAAGTTCTGATCCTGATGCAAATTAATAATAATATTGGTTCCCTTTTGCACTATGCTCGTGATTCTGTGCTTATAGGAATATACACGCAGTCGGGCTACTCGAAGAAGGTTCTCCACTGAAAGCGGAAGATCTCCGAAGCGATCCACCAGTTCTTCTTGTAAATCCTCTACATCCTCCATCTCGAATACAGCAGCAAACTTCTTGTACATCGCGATCTTCTGCTTACTATCGTTAATATAGTCGGATGGGATAAACGCATCTAATTGAATATCAATCTCTGGATGAATGGATTCTTCCTCTTTCGGACCACCCTTCAATTCATCAATGGCTTCCTTCAGCATTTGGCTATATAAGTCAAATCCGACGGAGGCAATAAACCCGTGCTGTTCAGCGCCTAGAAGGTTACCAGCTCCACGAATGGCTAAGTCTCGCATGGCAATTCTAAAGCCCGACCCAAGTTCCGTAAATTCTTTAATGGCTTGAAGCCTCTTCTCTGCTACTTCTGTCAGCACCTTATCACGCTGATAGGTAAAGTAAGCATAAGCCATTCGATTCGATCTTCCTACCCTTCCTCTTAACTGATAGAGTTGGGATAGCCCCATACGGTCCGCATTATATACAATCAGCGTATTTACATTAGGAATATCGACACCTGTTTCAATAATCGTTGTACTGACTAAGACATCAGTATGACCCTCAAGGAAATCAAGCATCACTTGCTCTAGCTCCGTCTCTTTCATCTGACCATGTGCGACGGCTACTTTACAATCAGGAACAAGGAACGAAATCTGTTCCGCCATCTGTTCAATTCCTTGAACTTGGTTGAATAGGAAGTAGACCTGACCTCCACGGCCTAATTCTCTTTCAATGGCTTCCCTAACCAGTGCTGCACTATATTCCATCACATACGTTTGAACAGGGAAGCGATTTTCTGGCGGTGTCTCGATGACAGAAAGATCCCTTACCCCTAGCATAGACATATGGAGCGTACGTGGAATTGGGGTAGCTGTCAGCGTAAGGACGTCAACGTTGCTCTTCAATTGCTTTAGCTTTTCCTTATGCGTAACCCCGAAACGCTGCTCTTCATCTACAATAAGAAGTCCTAAGTCTTTAAAGATCACATCTTTAGAGAGTAGACGGTGGGTACCAATAATGATATCCAACCTTCCATCTTTGAGCATTTTCATGGCCTCGTTCTGTTCTTTGCGGGAACGGAATCGGCTAATCACGGCGAGATTCACAGGATAGCCTGAAAATCTCTCTTTGAAGGTCTCAAAGTGTTGTTGCGCAAGAATCGTCGTTGGAACCAACACGGCCACTTGTTTACCTTCCATAACCGCCTTGAAGGCAGCACGAATCGCAACCTCTGTTTTTCCATACCCTACATCTCCGCAGAGTAGGCGATCCATCGGACGAGATCTTTCCATATCCTTCTTAATCTCTTCAATCGCACGAAGCTGATCGGCCGTTTCATCGTAAGGGAACATGGCCTCAAATTCACGCATCTCCGGTGTATCCTTGGTGAAGGCATAGCCTTGACTTGCTTCTCGCTTTGCATAGAGCTTAATGAGATCCGCAGCAATATCCTGAATGGAGGAGCGGACCTTACTTGTAACCTTCTTCCACTCCGTACCACCTAGTTTATAGATCTTCGGTTCTTTATCTTCATCGGCTACATATCGCTGCACCTGATCAATCTGTTCAATGGGAACGTAGAGCTTATCATTACCGGCATATCTTAGGTGCAAATAATCCTTATGAATGCCGTTAATTTCAAGCGTTTCGATGCCGAGATATTTCCCTATACCATGGTTAACATGGACTACGAAGTCGCCCACTTTTAATTCATTGTAGTTCTTTATTCTCTCCGCATTGCTGATATTGGTCTTTGTTTTTCTTGCTTTCCTAGCTTTCTGCGTAAACACTTCCGATTCCGTTACGACGATAAGGTGATGAATCGGAAGCTCGAAGCCGGTTTGCAAATTTCCTACGGTAATGATCGGTCTGTTTCCTAGGGTTTCAATAGGTCCTAAGATGAGATCTGCTTCCATTTCATAATCGTGAAACACTCTTTCTAAACGTCTAGCCCTCTCTTCATCCGCCGTAAGAAACACGACCTGGTGCTGAGACTTGGTCCAACGGTCGAGTTCACCTTTTAGAACATTCATTTGACCATGAAAATCTTGCATAGCCTTACAGTTGAAGTTCACAATGTTCTGCGGTGCCGTCTTGGGTATCTGACGAAGAAATAAACTGAGGTGAATCAATCTATTTCTTTTATTATTAATCAGTTCATCATAGTTAAGAGCAATAGGAATGTTATGAGCAAACTCCCCTTCCGAAACAAGGGTCGTCTTCCACTCAGCCTCTTCCTTTTCGAGTTGGTCGATCGTCTCTTGAATACGTGAGGGCTCATCGAGAACCATAATGGTGTCTTGCGGCATGTAATCTATCAAACTCTGGTATTCAGGATAGAGTAGAGAAATATATTTATAGATCCCTTGAAAGCGATTACCTTGCTTTAATTGCTCAATCTCCCATCCCATCTTCTCCGCTAGCTTTTCCTTGACGGTTGGATCCTTCACCGTTCTTAGCGCTTCACTTAACTTCTGCTCTAATCGCGATGCCGCAGATACTAACACATCTTGGCTACCAAATACTTCACTCATCGGTGGGATGGTAATGGTCTCTAACTTTTCTAAAGATCGTTGACTAGCTGTGTCGAAGGTACGAATAGAATCTACCTCAACATCAAACAATTCGATGCGAAGTGGGTTGTCCAAATATACAGGGAATATATCCATAATTCCCCCACGGATACTCAGTTGACCTTTTGCTTCTACCATGTCTACTCGTTCATATCCAATGGATATTAAACTCTGTATTAAAGATTCCAACTCAATCTCTTGGCCTACCTTTACGGTGACCTGGGACTTCTCCCATACCTCTTGAGATACTAAAATTCTTCTTAAACCAGCAAACGGCACAACTAGAATTCGCTTCTTCTTCTCACTTAATTTATTTAATACCTCAATCCGGCCAGCAAGCGTCTCTGGGCTGGCTATAGCCATCTCGGATACGATAAGCTCATTGGCTGGAAACAACAATACCTGGTCGTCGCCGACCAGTTCTATTAAATCTTCATATATCTTCTGGGCTTGGAACATGTTATGTGTAACAACTAACAAGGGTTTGTCCAGTGACTCAAAGATGGCGCTTAAGAACACCTGTCTAGAAGAACCACTGAGCCCTGCTACTAACTGTTCCTTTAGACCCTGACTAAAGCCTGTAATTATGGTTTGAAAATCTACATTTTCTAAAAATCTTTGAATAATTCCCTTCACGATTAGCCCCCCTCTCCGTTGGGTGGAAAAAATAAACCTTCTTAAAAGTAGAAAATAAGCCTCAGCAAGGTGGGCCGAGGCTATTGTACGTTATTGCAGAGGATAAGCCAACTCGGGGTTCCGTTCAACAGCTTCACTGCAATATTCACAAGTTACGTTCACAACCATATCACCATTATTATAGCTAATTATATGTTGTCGTTCTTCAGGGGTCAAGAAATGCCAGCCTAACTGCATCTCTGTGACATGATCAGACTCAATTGTCCCATGGGTGGATTTGCAATGTGGACATACATATTTTATAGACATGATTATGCCTCCTAAGGGGAGTTTATTCCTGATAGCTATTCTTTCCCCTCCCAAGGTAAATCATACTTGGACCGTTAGTTAAACCGATTCATAACTTGAACAAACGAGTCCTCCAGCCAACTATTAGCGGCTTCAGACGCTTTTTTTACAGCAGATTGAATGTCCCCTTCCTCCTCTTGGTGGAAAGGCTCCAACACATAGTCTACTACCTTTCTTCCAGCAGGCGGCCGGCCAATCCCCACTCTAATCCTGTAGAATTCTTCTGTCCCTAAGTGCTGGATGATGGATTTAATTCCGTTATGACCACCAGCACTTCCTTTCATCCTTACTCGGATCTGACCCACCGCGGTATCCAAATCATCATAGATAACAACCAACTGGTCTGTTTCTAACTTAAAGAATTGCATCACTTGAATAATGGATTCTCCTGATAGATTCATATAAGTCAAAGGCTTGAGAAGAATGACCTTCTCTCCCTTTACATGACCAACACCATACATTCCTTTAAATTTAAGCTGATTCATATCTATGCCTAATGTTCGAGCGCATTCATCTACAGCCATAAAACCAGCATTATGTCTTGTTTTTTCATATTGCTTGCCTGGATTCCCCAGCCCCACTATGAGCTTCAAAGCCGTTCCTCCTCTCCATCTATATACAAAGAGAACTGTGTGCCAAGCTTAATCCCTTGTCATCACACAGTTCTCTTCAGGTGTTCTATTATTTTGCTTCATCCAATCCGTGGCTATCACGAGCTCCAACCACTTCAGGCTCTTGAATTTCGTCAGTTGGTTCTTCTTCCACCGGCTGTAAACGAGGCGGAACAATGGATACAATGACTTCATTCATCTCGTGTTGAACTTCAACTCCAGAAGGTATATCTAGATCTGCTATCGTGATTGAAGAGCCAATCTCCAGCTCCGATACATACACAGGGATAGTCTCCGGACGCTCTGTCGGCAAGCAGCGAATTTCCAATTCTCTAGTCTGGAATTGGACTACCCCACCTTGCTTGGCTCCCGTCGCCTCTCCAATTAAAGCGATAGGAACTGTTGTAACCATCGGTTTGTTCATGTTTACTCGTTTGAAATCGACATGCACAATTCGGTCCTTTAGGTTGTCCTTTTGGACCTCATTGATGATTACTTTCTCCGTGGTTCCATCCTGCATCGTTAAATCAACAATACTACTTTTCCCGTGTCGACGAATGTGTTGCTGTATGTCGCTGTAATCCACGTGAATGTTCTGGTTTTGTTGATTCAATCCATATAGAACAGCTGGTATTCGTCCGTTATTTCTTAATTGGTTTAACTCTGAACAAGACTGGTTATTGCGAAGCTCCGCTCTCAATGCGCTAGACATACAAAATCACCCTCCTAAAAGTAGTACATTCCCTATTGTTTCCCTTTTAGGAAGGTTCAAACCTAATCAAAAAGTTTACTTACAGATAGTTCCTCATGGACGCGGATGATGGCTTCTCCAATGATTGGAGCGATGGATAACACTTTGATCTTAGGAATTAGCTTCTGTTCATCAAGTGCGATGGTATTCGTTACAACCAATTCTTGAATTTTCGAGTTCGCAATTCGCTCAATAGCCGGGCCAGAAAGAACGGGGTGAGAACAGCAAGCATAAACACCCTTCGCTCCGCTCTCTACTAAAGCATTAGCTGCCAATGTAATGGTTCCTGCTGTATCAATCATGTCATCAATAAGAATGGCTGTCTTCCCATCAATATTTCCGACAATATTCATGACTTCAGCGACATTAGGTTCTGGTCTACGCTTATCGATAATAGCAATTGGTGCTTCTAAGCGTTCAGCTAATTTCCTCGCTCTCGTCACACCACCATGATCCGGAGATACAACAACGATATCTGATAGTTCTTTCTCTAAGAAGTATTTGGCAAGTATCGGCACACCAAGCAAATGGTCAACCGGAATATCGAAGAACCCTTGAATTTGCGTTGCATGCAAGTCCATGGCGATCACGCGATGGGCCCCAGCCGTCTCAATTAGATTAGCAACCAACTTGGCTGTGATAGGATCACGGGCACGGGCTTTACGATCCTGTCTTGCATAGCCATAGTAAGGAATAACAACATTAATACTTTTCGCTGATGCTCTTTTTAGGGCATCTAACATAATGAGTAATTCCATAAGGTTCTGGTTAACAGGTGCGCTCGTCGATTGAATAACAAAGACATCCGCTCCACGAACACTTTCATTTAATTTAATTTGAATTTCACCATCGCTAAAACGAACAACTTCTGCATTCCCTAGCGGGATACCAATGTGGTCAGCGATTTCCTTTGCTAATTGGGGATTTGCATTACATGTAAATACCTTCAGCTTTGGGTCACGATAATTTGCCATTTCCTTCTATAACCTCCAACCTATTTTTCCTTACGCAGCCACTTACTTGCATAACCTTCTTTATTCGATTGACGCTCCCGGGCGACAGCTAACGCTCCCTCTGGAACATCTTTTGTTACCGTGGATCCGGCCGCAACATATGCCCCTTCTCCAATAGTGACAGGAGCTACTAAATTAGAATTACAGCCAATAAAGGAACGATCTCCGATAATGGTCTTGTGTTTGTTGACACCATCATAATTTACTGTGACGGTTCCGCATCCTACATTGACACCTTCCCCTACCTCTGCATCTCCTAAATAAGAGAGATGCGATACTTTAGAGAAGTTACCAAGACGAGTGTTCTTTAGTTCAACGAAATCGCCCACTTTAACCTGCTCACCAACATCAGAGCCTGGCCGGATATAAGCGAAAGGACCTACAGATGCCTCTCTGCGAATCATACTGTCAGATATGACGGAATACTGAACGGTCACACCGCTCTCTACTTCTGTATTCGTTAAATCTGCGTTAGGTCCAATGAGACAATCCTCACCAATTAGGGTCTTTCCGCGTAGAAAGGTTCCAGGCTGAATGACTGTATCTGCTCCAATAACGACATCATCTTCGATATAAGTAGATGACGGATCTATAATAGATACTCCGTTACGCATATGGGCTTCGTTAATACGACGCCGCATAATTTGTTCGGCTTGGGATAATTGAACTCGGTCATTAACACCCATTCCATCTTCAGCATCCTCTGTAAGGAAAGCCGAAATCGTTTCGCCTTGTTTTTTTAGTATCCCAATAACATCCGGGAGATAGTACTCCCCTTGCACGTTATCATTATTAACTTGGCTAAGCGCCTTAAATAGCAGCTCATTGTTAAAACAAAAAATCCCTGTACTGATTTCTTTAATTTGTCTTTCATCTTCGTTTGTATCCTTATGTTCTACAATCCGCTCTACATGACCTTGCTCACCCCGTACAATTCTTCCATACCCTGTAGCGTCCGCTAAAACGGTAGTCAGCACGGTTGCCGCTGCTTGGGTTGCAGCATGATGAGACATCAGTTGTTGCAATGTCTCTTTCTTTATGAGTGGAGTGTCACCGGTGACAACTAGAGTTGTCCCTTGCTTATCCTTTAATAATCCTTCACTCATCATCACAGCATGAGCAGTACCAAGCTGTTTTTCTTGGAAGGCATAGTGAATATTTGATCCCAGTTGTTGTTTCACTTTGTCGGCTCCATGCCCTACAATCACCACAATCTCATCTATAGCTAGAGCCTGTAATCGATCGACAATATGTTGAACCATAGGCTTCCCACAAACGGGGTGCAAAACTTTATAGAGCTTGGATTTCATCCGCGTGCCCTGGCCTGCAGCCAAAACCACTGCATATTTATGATGCATGGTAGCCTCCATGTATGTACATATTTTATACATTCCAATAGGGTACCTCCATCAAAGGTAAGGTACCCCATATTGACTATATCTTAATCGATATTCGATTTCAAGAGATAGAAATTCAACACCAGAAAAAAGACCTCAATTAATTGAGGTCTTCTACTTCTTTCTTTAAAGAACATTACATTCCTTATAGATAGGGCTCTTAAGCTCCTTCTACCATCTGTTCTTCTTGCTCTTCTTCTAGACCTACGCGCTCGTATTCAGATAATACAGCTGCCTGAATCTTCTCGCGTGTTGTAGACGAGATTGGATGAGCAATATCTCTAAATTCTCCATCAGGAGTTCGCTTGCTTGGCATCGCTACAAACATGCCATTGTTACCATCGATAACACGAATATCATGAACTACAAACTCGTTATCAATGGTAATAGAACAAATTGCCTTCATACGCCCATCCGTGTTCACGCGGCGGAGTCTAACATCTGTCACTTCCATCAAGTAACACCACCTTTTACCAATATATGTGCATGTTACACTTAATTCGTCAAAGGCTAAAAAATTCCTTCTGGTTTTTTGTAAAAAACTTATTAATTTTTTGATTTAATAAAACTCTATTAAAAGGTAGCTGACACCTCTTCTTATATGTTTTAGACTAAATAATCGCGATAGCTTCGACTTCAATAGATACATCTTTAGGAAGTCGAGCGACTTCTACAGTAGAACGAGCCGGCTTATTCGTCGTAAAGTAAGTTGCATACACCTCATTAATCCTTGCAAACTCGTCCATATTCTTAATAAAGACAGTCGTTTTCACTACCTTATCCAAGCTGCTTCCAGCTGCTTCAAGAACGGCTTTAAGATTTGCAAAGACCTGGTGAGTTTGCTCCTCAACAGTACCCTCTACTAAAGTGCCATCCGCTCTTAAAGGGATATTGCCAGAAGTATAAACCATATTCCCGACCTTAACGGCCTGTGAGTAAGGTCCAATAGCCTGTGGAGCTTGATTGGTTTGTACAATTTCCATTGTTGTTCCTCCTAATTGGTTGGGACTTTCTGAACAAAGTTTCCTGGTATCACTTTTATATCCTTATCCTTCATGTCCAATTGAGATACCTTTGCTAAGGAAATGTATTCCTCTACTAGTTTCTCTTCTACTTCAGCCGCTTCAACAAAGACACCAATGCCAACGACTTCCGCATTAAATTCCCTTAATAAATCAACCATACCTCTGACCGTTCCGCCTGCCTTCATGTAATCATCAATAATCAGTACCTTAGATTTCTCTTGTAGCACTCTGCGAGCGAGCGACATGGTCTGAATTCGCTTGCTTGATCCAGATACATAATTAATGCTTACCACAGAACCCTCTGTTACCTTGCTATCTCGACGAACAATAACAACAGGAACATTGAGATAGTTCGCTGTAGCGTAGGCTAAAGGGATTCCCTTGGTTTCTACCGTCATCACCACGTCAATTTCTTTCTCCATAAACACGGTAGCCATGATTTTTCCCACTTTATTCAATGTCTCGGGGTTTCCTAAGATATCGGACATATAAAGATAACCGCCTGGAAGCAGTCGATCTTGCTGTTCTAAGCTCTGGCAGATGCTCTCCACAGCTTCAAGAGCTAATTCCCTCTTCAACATAGGGATATATTTTACTCCACCAGCCGCACCCGCTACCGTTTTAAGTATTCCAATGCCTTTATACTCAAAAGCCTCTTTAATAATAGATAAATCTTCACTAATAGATGATTTGGCGGAACCAAACTCTTCCGCAAACAGTGTTAAAGGAATTAAGCGATAGGGATTGTCGAGCAAATGTTGAGTCATATCGACCAACCGAGCGCTCCTTCTTAATTTCTTCTCCATAACACGCCTCCAATAACCGAATATTATGATGACAATATATCATTTTTGTACGGTTTTTTGCAAGCTCGTTGGATATTTATCACCTAGAATCCTTACCGCGTATACATCTTTGCAGAACCCGCGCAACCCGTTGTATATCCGACTCACTCGAGATTCTTTGTCTACTAAGCTAAATACTGTAGGGCCGCTTCCAGACATCAAGGAGGCATCTGCCCCAAATCGAAACATCTGCTCCTTCAATCTTCGAACTTCTGGGTACAAGGATAACGTGACCGTCTCAAGATGATTACCCAATGTTTGATGTACAGCTTCATAATCTCGGTTATTGATCGCTTGTACCATCTGATGTGATTTAGCTGGGTACTTCTTTACTTCATCCATAGATAGCTTTCCGTAAATTTCTGCTGTAGAGACACCAATAGGCGGTTTAGCCAAGATCACCCAAGAAGGAGGAGGAGAAGGCAATGGAGTAATCTTCTCTCCTCTCCCTCTTGCTAAAGCGGTTCCACCGTGAACACAGAAAGCTACATCAGAGCCGACCTCAGAGCCGATCTCTGCCATCTCTTCCGTGGAGAGCCCGAGCCCCCATAGTTGATTTAACCCTCTTATTGCTGCTGCGGCATCACTGCTTCCTCCCGCAAGCCCAGCTGCTACCGGAATTCTCTTATGTATATAAAAATGCACGCCCTTCGTAATTCCCATCTTCGTACGAAGAAGCTGAGCAATCTGATATACGTGATTACGCTCTCCAAGTGGAACAAAGCATGCTGAACAATCAATGGTAATCCGTTGATCATCTCTAGGATAAATATCAATCCGATCAGCTAAATCGATGGTGGTCATCACCATTTCCACTTCATGAAACCCGTCTTCACGTTTCCCCAGAACGTCCAGCGTAAGATTGATTTTTGCCGGAGCTTTTATCGATATCCTCACACGTTTCACCCGCTCACTTATGTCAATAATACCTTTCATTTTAGCATTACTAGGTTTTGGATTCCAGTTTAGACAAAAACCTTTTAAAACAAAAAGAAACTGAAAAGATTATATCCTTTCAGCTTCTAGGGGAATCCCTATTTCTGTGTTTGGTTGGCTAGAGTCTGTTCGGCAATCTGGATGGCGCGCTTCACCAAGTTCCCAGCATCACGAGTGGTAATTCCACCCCAACCTTCCTTCTGGACGGTATCATAAATACCTAGATCCTTGGCCAATTCCATTTTGAACTGCTCGGACATGATCCCACGTCTACGACTCATACTAGCCCTCCTTTAGCTAAGAAATGTTTCCCCTAAAAGTAGTATAGCTTGTCCAATAATATATAAACTAAGAATCCTTGGTCTATTTGGAAACATTAATTAATGGTGTAAATAACTTCTTATGCAGAGAAGCAAAAAACAGCAGAACAAAAGATGTTCTACTGTTATAAGCCGCTTATCGGAATCTGTTCTTGCTCAGATGGACAAACTGTAAGCATAACGGTCTCGGTCAGTATATCTGCATAGCTGTAGGAAACTCGTTCGAAAGAATGACGCTCCTCGTCCAACTTTACAATAAAAACGGACGGATAGGTGGATTCCAAAATCCCTGTACGTTCAACCGTCTTGCGACGACCTCCGTTCGCTCGAAGTACGATACGCTCACCCAAATGAGCGTCCAAACTGCGCTTAATATCCATTAACGCACTATTTGCCATTGCATGACCACCTCACTTATGTATGATTATAACAACATAATGTTATTATGTCAAATAAATTGATAATTATAGCAATGAAACAAACAAATTGTCAATGAATATTCTTTTACATGATTCTACAATACTTGGCTTTCCATGATAGATCTTTATCTAAACCATCTATTGCATTGCGCGAATTACTATGTTCAGCAAGTTTTTTATCTGTAACCCAGAAATTGGAGTCTATTGATAAAACCTTTTAAAATAACGAAAAGAACCTTTCCTCAGACTGTTTAGACCTGAACGAAAGGTTCTTTTTTTATTTTATTGACGTGTTTTCTTCATATTTTCCGTAATCGGCAAGCCAAGTCGAAATGTGCCGAAAGTTTCAATTCCACCTAAGCCATCAATTCCTGTAATCGTGTTCTTCGCCGCTTCAAAAACATTTACTGTATCCCGTACTGAGGTGAAAGCTACCCTTTCTGCGATATAAACAGGGTCTAACGTATGAATATTTATGCGTTTAGGTGAACTGGCAAAATTGGCTCCGGCCTCCAGCAAACTCTCAAAATTGGATTGACAGGCCCCAGCAAAGATAATTAAGCGGTCACGGTTTCGCTCAAATCGACGAGCTTCTAGGACCGCCTGAACAAAATACTTAGAGTTTCTGTAACAGTCTAAGGAGTTGATATCCCCAAGATGTCTACGATAAGAGTCATGCCCGGTGAGAATTAAGATATTGGGCTGATAACGCTCCAATAGCCGGGTCGTATACATAGGCATATCCTTCTCCTGAAGATGAAAGCCATACACTTTGATTCCTAATTCCCGATACATTGCGATGCACTTTTCTAAATAACGCCCGTCACCGTCCAAGTGCAAGACTGTGCCGGGTATCTCAAAAGTTACACTGTCTTCTTCCGATCTGCCAGTATAACCCGTCTGCTGATACAAATTTTTTTCCCTCATGAGTCTTCTCTCTTGTTGAATAAGTCTAAGGGACTCCTGGCTTTTCACCAGACTTTTCTCCAATTCCTTTTGGACATCCTCCGGTTGGACCCTAACCAGATCATCCATAGGAGCATCCGCAACCAGCCTAAACTCCAATCCTTGAAGTATTGCTATTTTACCGTCCTGAATGCTCGTGACGGTAAACATGATATCGTTGCCATATGATTTTCTCGTAACCATGTCGCCCACGCGAATAGACATAAAAAACACCCTCCTCCCTGCTACTATATGTGGAGAAAGGTGTTTATGCTTCTTCTATTAACCGGATTTCGTGAAACGATCGGCAACCGAGCTTGCCCCATAAGAATCTGGCTTAATAATCGCTTTATAACCCACAGCAGAAACCCACCCCACAACCTCTTGTATGAGCACACGGGTTTCCCCGCGCTGCCCTACATCCAGATGGATTTCTACGGGCCAGTTTTCCGTGATATCCATAATCCCTGCCTGTTTAAGCTTATCCATTACTTTGAGGCTTAGCTCGGTCTCCCTGTAGATCCGGCTCCGCAAGTCAAACATCGGCTTTACCCTCCACTTGCAGAAGAAGAATCTAGCCCCTTTACCTACGCGGTGAATAATGACCGCTGTAACAAATGTAGTCTTTTCGGAGCTGGTTTGGGAATCGGTTCCAATTACGATTTTATACTTGGCACTCTGATCTTCGCGAACATAGCTTTTAATATAATCCATTAACTCCTGCTCCCCAAGCATTCCAACCGTTGGGCTTATAAAATCCAAATCGGTACCTCCTTGGATGAGAGTCAGACGTGTTATATTATACTCTCGCCTCTACAATCAGGTTACAAAGCTTTGCAAATTCCGCAATACTCAGTGTTTCCCCCCTCCTAGAAGGCTCGATCTCGGCCCGTTGCAGGATGTCTAGGAGTAACTCGCGCTGTTCCCTGTCAAACATAGATCCCATTAAATTATTAAAGATCGTTTTCCTTCGTTGGGCAAAGCTTGCCTTAATGACCTGGAACAGTACGCGGCGATCTGCAACTTCAACAGGCGGCTTCTCTCGAACAGCCAGCTTTAGAACGGCTGAATCCACATTAGGCTGTGGTATAAAAACACTATGTGGAACAATCATAGCAATCTCGGGTTCAGCATAATATTGCGCCATGATGCTTAGTGCCCCATACTCTTTCCCACCAGGCTTCGCAGCAATTCTCTCAGCTACTTCTTTTTGCATCATGACTACAATATTCTCAAGAGGGAGTTCTTCCTCTAATAATCTCATTAAGATAGGGCTCGTTACATAATAAGGCAGGTTCGCTACGACGCTAACCTTAGAGAACTCATTGAATTTCTCGGCAAATAAACGCTTGAGATCTACCTTAAGCACATCCCCATGGATCACCTGTGCATTAGGATACGGATCCAATGTATCTGCGAGAATAGGCAACAACCGCTGATCTAGCTCTATAGCTACAACCCTTCCAGCCGCCCTCGCCAGGTGTTCTGTTAGCGCACCAATACCAGGGCCAATTTCTAATACAGCCTTGCTTGAATCTAATTCTGCCGCTTTTACAATATTATGCAAAATATTGGTATCAATGAGGAAATTTTGTCCTAAACTCTTTTTGAAGGAGAAACCGTACTTCTTCAGGATCTCCTTCGTTCTGGTTGGCGTTGCAATATCCTTACTCACCTTTATCTTCACCTCCTAATGCTTGTAAAGCAACTTCGAACTCTCTTTTAGATATTTGAAATTGATTTAATCGCTTATGAATCTGCTTGGCATTAGCATAGCCAATCCCAAGATATTCTCCAAGTAGCCGTCTTCGCTCACTCGCGGATTCACCGCCTACCAAGCCAGCATCGATTAAATCCTGTAAACGGATCTGTTCCTCAAAGAGACCGTTCGCCTCCGTCCGTACTTCTTGAAGCGCCTGACGTATCACTTCCACACTCGCATTTTCTACACCTAAGTTACGCTTTCCCCTGCCTTGCTCGCGTGTGATAAAAGCATGTTTACAGCCGGGTACAGCTTGACTGATAATCTTACGAATTCTTTCACCCGGGTAGTCCGGATCCGTAAAGATGATCACGCCTCTTTTTTCTTGCGCCAGTTTTATCCTCTGGATGACGGAATCCGGAATCGCAGATCCCCCTGTTTCTATCGTATCGGCTTCTACTGCCCTTCGAATGGCAAGTGTGTCCGATTTTCCCTCTACAATAATCATTTCCTTAATCATGAAACCTATAGCCTCCAACCTAAAAAGCTGTGTCTCCATGAAACACAGCATAGACTTCTATTTATTCTGGTTTTGTTTTCCCAATCACATACACGGCTTTTGCTCTCTTCTTACCGAAACGATGAGCGGATTGATCGGATTCATAGAAGATATCGATCTTATTCCCCTTAACCGCTCCTCCAGTGTCTTCAGCTCGGCGGAATCCTACTCCCTCAATATAAACCCACGTACCTAGAGGTATCACACTTGGGTCAACAGCTATGGTATGACCTTCTTTAGCTCGTCTACCGGAGGCTGTTATTCCATAATGCGGATGATCAGGCCCCTTACCCGTATGGGTAACACCTGGTGCGTACGCTGTCAGAGTAACATTGTTAATCACCTTGCGAGCGACAAAATTCACTCCACCACGAGAAACCGTAGTCAAAGTGCCGATGGCAACGACTCGATCCTGCTTCGGTTGAACCACTTGCGTCTCCACAAGTGTCCTAGACTTTTCTTCTCCATTCTCCATCACGATCTCGTATCGATGGACAGCTTTTCCGTCTCGACCTTCTTGAACAACCTTCTGTTCTCCTTGGTTAAGCAGATAGTCCTTCCTCTTGACCTGATTAAATGGAATAATCTGTTGTTCTTCTACCATCCGCTTCTCAACCCTAGTGATCTTAATTTCTTGGTTGGACTCCACTTGTGAGTCGGTGGATGGTTCAATTCGATCCCACTCTTGTAATGCTATGTTCTGTTCCTTAAGAACGGATTGTACGGATGATTGACTAGTTATGGCGGTACGCTTCTCTGTTCCGTCTAGGATGACTACTGGCCACCTATCGGTATAAACCACTTCCAAGCCTTTTACAATCTTTTCGTCCTTGCTTGGACTTAATAGATCATACGAATCGATATGTACACCTTGCTCTGCTAGAAACTCATCCACATTCTGACTCTTCGTCAAAACACTTCGAGCCTCTCCATTATGTACGAACTCAACTTGCTTAGGTTGGTTAGCCAGGTAAATCCAAATACAAACAGCGGTGATGAAAAGTGCGGCTAGGATTCCAACCACGAAAAACTTCCGTGAAGACGGCATTGCTTTTCCTGGGTCCATTTTCCTATTTGTCCTCCTCTTCAAGTTGAGATTATTTTAGTTGACACCTTTCTTTTTGTCAAACCAAAATATGGAATTTAATTTCGACATAGAACCGTAGATGCTTGTCGAAGAGGACTAGACCGTACTTTATTGAATATTAAACAATCTTTTCGCATTATTTGTCGTATGTTGAGCTAATTCCTCTACACTCATCCCTCTGAGAGCTGCAATGGTTTCAGCTACATAACGAACATAACCGCTCTCGTTTCGTTTCCCGCGGTAGGGCTCTGGCGTTAAATAAGGGCAGTCGGTTTCAATTAACAATCTGTCTAGAGGAATCTCTTGCGCAATCTCCTTTGGCTTCTTGGCATTCTTAAAGGTTACCGGCCCGCCAAATGAGATGTAAAAATTCATGTCAAGACACTGCTTTGCCATTTCTAAACTCCCTGAGAAGCAGTGCATGATTCCGCCAACCTCAGCCGCTTTCTCCTCTTTCAGAATATCGACGACATCTTGATGAGCATCCCGATTATGAATGATGATAGGCATTTTCAACTCTCTTGCTAGTTGGATTTGGCGACGGAATACAACTTGTTGAATTTCCCGAGGAGAAGTATCCCAATAATAGTCTAATCCGATCTCCCCGATCGCCACTACCTTTTCATGCTTGCTTAGTTCACGTAGCCAGTCATAGTCTTCTTCCCTCATATCTTTAGCATCTTGCGGATGCCATCCAACAGCGGTATAGATAAAATCATATTGCTTAGCGAGGGCTAATGAGGTCGGAATCGTTTCCCGATTAAAGCCGATATTGACAATGCGACTGACTCCGTTTTCCTTTGCTCGACGAATCACTTCCTCTTGATCCTCTTGAAATTGTTCAGCATTCAGATGCGCGTGTGTGTCGAAAAGCATCGAATCACCATCCTATCTCTATGTCGAATTTGTTGGATTTTGTAGTAATTTTTCAGTCAACTTGGGTGAAAGAAAGAATAGCCTTGCTCATTTTTGCAAGACTATTCCCGGACCTTATTTTACTTTTGCTCCATTTGGCATATTTTCCGGAACGGTCGCTAAGGTTAGCTTATCTCCTTCCGATGCCGCTAAGATCATGCCGTAAGACATCTCTCCACGAAGCTTAACAGGCTTTAAGTTGGTTACACAGATTACCTTTTGTCCCTTTAGCTCTTCCGGCTTGTAATACTTCGCAATCCCAGACACCACTTGTCTCTGTTCGTATCCTAGGTCAAGCTGAAGCTTCAGCAGCTTATCGGCCTTAGGAACCGGTTCGGCATGAATCACTTGAGCTACACGAAGTTCTACCTTCATAAAGTCATCAATCGCAATTTCTTCGACTTCTGGCTTCTCCGGAACGACAGCAACTGCTTCTTTTTGTAACTTGTTTTCTTCAGCCTGCTTGCGTGCAGCCGCTGTATTCTCGTCAATTGCTGCGATCTCCACTTCTAGTTCAAGTCGAGGGAACAGCATCTCGGTACGATTCACTTTAAGCCCTGAAGGAAGCTTGCCCCATTCCTTCGCTTGTTCCCATTGAAGTACATCAGAATTAGAATCTAAGCCTAATTGAGTCCAGATCTTCGCTGGCGTCTTCGTTACGAATGGCTGGAGAAGGACGGAAGTAATGCGGATACTCTCTGCTAGGTTGTACATGACAGTTCCCAAACGCTCCCGATTCGCTTCATCCTTGGCTAAGTTCCAAGGCAATGTTTCATCTATATATTTATTCGTCTTCCCGACTAACTCCCATAAATGCGTCAAAGCATTCCCAAAGCGCATCTCATCTAGATGATGTTCCACTAATTCAACGGTCTTGGCTGCCAACTGCTGCAGCTGGTCATCATATTCTCCTGGTTGAGTAGGAGCAGGTATGACCCCATCAAAATATTTATCGATCATGGCGACTGTTCTACTGACTAAGTTTCCTAGGTCATTCGCTAAGTCAAAGTTCAGACGCTGAATAAAGGCTTCAGGCGTAAACACTCCATCTTGACCAAAAGCAATCTCACGAAGCAAGAAGTAGCGAATGGAATCCGAACCGTAACGGTCGATTAAGAACTTGGGATCGATGACGTTTCCTTTAGATTTAGACATCTTGCCGTCAGGCATGAGCAGCCATCCATGACCAAACACCTTCTTAGGTAGTGGAACATCCATAGCCATAAGGATAATTGGCCAATAAATGGTGTGGAAACGAAGGATATCTTTACCTATCAAGTGAACATCTGCTGGCCAGTACTTCTGGTATAGTTCGTCTTGGTCAGACATAAATCCAAGTGCCGTAATGTAATTGGCTAGGGCATCAATCCATACGTAGATCACGTGTTCTGGATCATTCGGAACCTTAATTCCCCAGTCAAAGGTCGTACGGGAAACACAGAGATCTTCTAGGCCTGGTTTCAGGAAGTTATTAACCATCTCGTTCCGTCTAGATTCAGGCTGAATAAAGTCTGGATGCTCTTCAATGTATTGAAGAAGGCGATCCTGATAATTTGACATACGGAAAAAGTAACTTTTTTCTTTTACAATCGAGATTTCTCTTTCACAGTCTGGACACTGGAATTTATCATTCTTCTTGGCTTGTCGCTCCGTCCAGAAAGCTTCACAAGGCACGCAATAATAACCCTCATATTCTCCAAGGTAGACATCACCTTGGTCAACTAGCTTTTGGAATATCTTCTGCACAGCTAACTTATGTCGATCCTGAGTAGTTCGTATAAAATCATCATAGGATATATCGAGCTTGCTCCATAGATCTTTAATCCAATCGACAATTGGGTCAATAAACTCGAGAGGCTTCAATCCCTCTTCTTCAGCTCGGCGCTGGAGCTTCTGGCCGTGTTCATCAGTCCCGGTTAAATAGTAAACATCATATCCTCTTAATCTCTTATATCGAGCCATCGCATCGGCAGCGATTGTGGTGTATGCATTCCCGATATGTAGTTTATTGCTCGGATAATAAATAGGCGTGGTAATATAGTAGGTTTTTTGATTTGACACGTTTATACTTCCTCCCGAATGCTTGTAAAAAGTCCTTTTCCCATTATCTCATCTTTGCCCAAAATATACAAAACATTACTTTACAAAATAAGCAAGGAGGAGTTAACGCATCTGGCAAGTTGGCTTTGTGTCGAAAAGATGTCGAATTATACATTCGTACAACTATCGAATTTCCAGTTATTTTTCCAAAAATAGCGCATACATATTGGGAATTCTTAGTTTAACTTGAAAGTTTACTCTGGTCATATCAAGCGATTTATAGGATAAACGATCTTGTTTTTTCTAATATTATCTTTTTTATTCCAATAACTTGAAAAAATATGGTTGACTACTTTTGGAAGTGCTGGTATTATAAATGTAAGTTGATTTTGTCGAATTTTGGCGAGATATTACTCATTAAGATTAGAGAACTTGAAGGCCGCAAGCCCTTTTTCCAAGCCAACAAGTTTTCCTTCTCCTGTTGTTGACGACAGGTACATAAATACACAATGGATATTGAGAGGAGTAATGACAATGTTAAAATCTACAGGTATTGTACGTAAGGTGGACGAACTAGGACGAGTGGTAATTCCTATCGAACTTCGCAGAACGTTAGGTATTGGGGAGAAAGACGCATTAGAAATTTTCGTAGACGGCGAGCGCATTATCCTTAAGAAATATGAACCTTCTTGCATCTTTACTGGGAACGCTGAGAACCTTGTACACTACAAAGGTAAAATGATCAGCAAAGACTGCATTCAAGAGCTATTAGAGCTTGTTGAGCAACCAGTTAAGTAATTACATAAGAACGGCACACCGAGCCTCTCGCCTGGTGCGCCGTTTTTTTATTTGCTTCGTTCTATATTTGCAGGTTGGGTTGGGTTATTTGCAACTGAGGGTGAGATATTTGCAGTCTCATTCCCCGTGATACAAATTATAAATATCTCTCTTCGGAACCTTACGATCCTCTGCTGCTTTTTTGATCGCCTCTTTAGAAGTCAATCCTTGCTGAATATACCCTTCGACATGGGCTACCGGCTCGAGTTCCTGCCACCACTCGGCCATCACTTCCTCATCTCCACCCAAATTCCCTTCGATTATAACCGTAAATTCCCCACGAACCTGATCCTGTTGCTCTAAATAACCAATGACTTCCTCTACACTTCCTCGTATGTATTCTTCGTATTTCTTGGTCAGCTCTCGAGCTAAGACGATTTGTCGGTTGCCCATGACTTCATGGACTTCCTTTATCATCTTCAATACCCGATGGGGAGCTTCATAGAATAGAAGGGTTTCAGGATAAACTTTAATACGATTTAACTCTTCTCTTAGCGGTTTTTTATCCCGGGGGAGAAAACCTAGGAAGATGAACTTATCTGTAGGTAACCCTGAAGCAATTAAGGCACTTAAAGCTGCATTAGGACCTGGTATCGTGATGACTGGAATTTCGTGTTGAATAGCAACTCTCACAAGCTCATATCCCGGATCCGAGATCGCTGGCATCCCTGCATCGCTGACAAGCGCCAGCTTCTTGCCTTCCTTGAGCCATTGAATGATTCCTTTTGAACTGGCTTCTTTGTTATGCTCATGATGGCTAACCAACCTTGTATCAATCTCGAAGTGGTTTAACAGCTTTCTCGTTTGTCTTGTATCTTCCGCCGCTATGATATCCACCGACTTCAGAATTTCTAGCGCACGAACGGTAATATCCCCTAAGTTTCCAATCGGGGTTGCAACCAAGTATAACTCTCCAGCTACCCCACGGTTACCTGCAAAGCTGGACTGTACAAACATGCTATTCCCCCCTTTCCCCATAATAGATCTCAAGCAATTCGGGACAATAAGAGCCATCGTCGTCATAGACAATAAGTGGTGGAAGGAGTTTGAGGTCAGGCTTTCCGTCGCGAATTCCTTCAATTAGCACCATATTCGCTTCTGCTCCTGCTTTGGGATGTACAAAGCGAATACGCTTCGGCTCAACACGATATTTGCGCATCAGCTCGATCATGTCAATAAGTCTAGAAGGTCTATGGACAAAAGCCACCTTTCCTCCAGAACGAACGAGATAAGCACTCACTCGAATCACATCTTCTAACGTACAATAGATTTCATGCCTGGCAATGGCAAAATGCTCATTCTGGTTGACTTCCCCCGTTTTCGGCAGCATATAAGGGGGATTGCAAGTTACAACATCGTAGACCCCATGTCCAAAACGCTGCGGTGCTTCCTTCAGGTCTCCTAAGTAAATCTTTATTTGATCTTCTAGTTGATTCAGCACAACATTCCGACTAGCCATGTCATGCAACCGCTCTTGGATTTCAAGACCTTCGATCTTGGCTTTACTCCTCGTCGATAGGAGTAATGGAATGACCCCATTTCCGGTACATAAATCCATAATTCTCCCCTTCTGAATAGGCAACGAGGCAAAACGAGCAAGCAATACAGCATCCATCGAGAAACTAAACACCTCATGGCTCTGTATAATTTTCCGATCATGCGTTAATAAATCATCCACCCTCTCAGATGGGTGCAAAGCGATTTCCATACGAACACACCTCGAGTAAAATTCAGCTTTTCTCAATATACTACTTATCTTTCCCATAAGAAAGGTCGAAGGACCGGCTTTTTAGGAAAAATAACAACAAATGTGATAATCCTCCTCCCATTCCCTAAAAGAAAGAGGTCAACCTGAATTCTACAGGCTGACCTCTTTTTCTTACAGTTATTTATTTAAGAAAGATAGACAGAAGAGACAATCTCCTTCTTTTCGTAAGCTGCCAAAATGCAAATTGCAGATATGAAAGCCCTCTTGATACAACCGAGCCAGGTTATCATACCCCTCACCTACGCCGACTTTTTGTTTTTCTTCCGTTTTTTCCTCTTTATCCGGCAATGGTGGAGACGTGTTTAGTCGCTCCAATTGCAAGCGCAGGTGCTGGTTTTCTATGGTGAGGTTCTTGTTCTCCTCCAGCAATTCCACTATTCTCTCCCTCAAACTGCCAACTTCCTTAAACAGTTTGCCGACTTGTTCTTCAATATTGGTTGCCTGCTGAAACATTTTCTGTTTATCCATGACCTCACCCCAACTGGAATACCTAGTTCACCTTCTCCATCTCTGAAATCTCTTCTAAGGCAAATTCTATCATTCCTCCTTCTTCAGGCAAATCTACTTGAACCAAGCGCTCGAGAATATTTAACCCCACAACACGGCCACGACCAAGCGGTGTTACAACATGCTGACCGACATCTGGCAGAGATTCTTTTGCACTTTCATAATTATCGTTTTCATATTTCAAGCAGCACATTAATCTTCCACATAAACCCGAAATCTTTACCGGATTGAGGGATAAATTTTGATCTTTTGCCATCTTTATGGAAACAGGTTCAAAATCACCTAAGAAGGTCGAACAACATAGAATTCTCCCACATGGACCAATCCCACCAAGCATCTTCGCTTCATCTCGCACGCCAATCTGACGAAGTTCAATTCTTGTGCGGAAAACAAAGGCTAAGTCCTTCACTAGTTCACGAAAATCAACGCGTCCTTCAGCGGTAAAATAAAAGATGATCTTATTGCGATCGAATGTATATTCGACGTCTATCAGTTTCATATCTAGCTGATGAGTAATAATCTTATCTTGACAGACCTGCAGAGCTTCCGCTGCCATGATTTTATTCATATGGACTTGTTCGGAATCTTCTTCTGTCGCCAATCGAATGACCTTCTTCAAAGGGAAGACGACGTCATTCTCACTAACTTGCTTGCGTCCGATGACAACTTGTCCATATTCAACCCCTCGTGCGGTCTCCACAATGGCAAAACCATTCTTCTCAACCGGCAATTCACCAGGATCAAAATAATATATCTTACCCGCCTTCTTAAAGCGGATTCCAACTACTTCAACCAATCATCATCCCTCCTGTAGCTCGATAACCATCCTTTCGAGGGATAGCTGAGGATTGGCATGGCGAGAAAGACGATTCTTCGTCTCCATGACAACCTCTATTCCTTTCAATATCCAAGTTCTACTGCAACGTAGAGCTTGTCTCTGGATGGCATCCAATTGATCAATATTTACAAGCTCATGTTTACGATCTATCTGAAATAGCAATAAGTCTCTATACCAATAAACAAGTATATCTAAGATGTAAGGCAACCCCTGGTTACCCTGTTCATTTTTTAGTATCTTCTCTTGTATTGTAACGAGAGCATAAGAACCTTTATCAAGAATATCTTCTGTTAATTGTAACACTAGGCTTCGATACTGTGCAAACCCATCTGATTGGCACCATTCCCTTGCCTGATCCAAATTGCCCGTAATTTGGCAAATATTACGCAATAATGGCTCATAGAACCCTTCTTGCTTCAGCATATCCACCCTTCGTTCAAAGGAAAGCTCGTCAAAGTGAATAACCTGACAACGAGAGAGAATCGTTGGCAAAATCTGATGAAGGTGTTCGGTTAATAAGATCGCAGTTACATCATACGTCGGTTCTTCTAGAAATTTCAATAGACTGTTTGCCGCTTGTACCGTCATTCTTTCGACATGCTCAATGATGTACACATTCCTTGAGGATTCCACAGCCTTAAAGGAAAACTGCTTCTGCAATTCTCGAATCTGATCAATCTTAATGCTTGCCCCTTCTGGTGTTACCCTATGCAGGTCAGGATGATTACCTGATTCAATCCGTAGACAATGATGACATCTTCCACAAGCATCACCGTCTTGCTCTAAACAAAATAACGATTTAGCAAATTGAACAGCCACCTTCTTTTTACCTACCCCTTGGTTCCCTGCAAACAGATAGGCATGGGCTACTCGGCCGTTCTTCATACTATTCTGCAGGATGGACGCTACTCTCGGTTGTTCCGTGCAATCTTTCCAGCTCATATGAATCACCTATCATTCATTCTAATATCATTGTTATATTATACATTGTACAACAAATAGCCCGCTAGGCTTAAGCGGGCTACTTGACTACATTTGAAGTAATTTCTTATCAAGTATAGCTATCACATCTTCAAAAACCTTATCGATCGGCTGATTCGCGTCGATGACCTGTATTCGCTCTGGGAATCGTTCAACAAGCTGTAGATAGCCTTCTCTCACTTTATAGTGGAAGTCTAATTTCTCCATATCCAAGCGATTCACTTCTCTTTGCTTATCCGCTGCTATCCTTGCTAAGCCGGCCTCAGGAAGAATGTCAAAATAAAGGGTAACGTTCGGCATTCCTTCTTCAACCGCAAACCGATTGATGGAATAAACTTCTTCCACCCCTAAGCCCCGTGCATGACCTTGATAAGCTAGACTGCTGTCCACGAATCGATCGCATAACACGGTCTTTCCAAGTTGGAGAGCCGGAATGACTCTTTCTACGAAGTGCTGCCTGCGAGCAGCCGCATAGAGCAGGGCCTCTGTACGTCCGTCCATCATGGTATTCTCAGGGTTTAGTATGACGGTTCGAATTTGCTCCGCAATATCAATTCCACCCGGTTCACGCGTGATCATCACGTCATGCCCCTTATCCTCTAGATAACGTTGCAAAAGAGGGATCATGGTCGATTTGCCAGCCCCTTCTCCCCCTTCAAGACTAATGAAATATCCTGTTTTCATCTTGGCTTTCTCCTCATCCATTCAACATCTAATACCTTATTTTATCAGATGTTGAAGAAGAACCAAAACATTATAGCGTGCGATCACCAGGTCTCCAATTTGCCGGGCATAACCCGCCAGATTGAATCGCTTGCAACACTCGCAATGTTTCATCTACGCTGCGGCCAATATCATTATGGTTAACGACCTGATACTTCAGTTCACCTTCAGGATCAATAATAAAAAGCCCGCGCAGCGCAACTCCTTCTTCCTCAATCAGCACCCCGTAATCACTGGCCACCTTCTTCGTAATATCTGAACCTAATGGAAAATTAAGTTTGCCTAATCCTTTATCTTCTCTTGACATATTAATCCAAGCTCGGTGTGAGAACTTACTATCCGTACTAACTCCTAGAATCTCTGCATCCAAGTCAGCGAATATGTGTGCTGCATCACTTAATGCTGTAATTTCTGTAGGACAAACAAAGGTGAAATCCAGCGGATAGAAAAATAAGACCAGCCACTTACCTCGATAATCGGATAACGTCACCTTGCCAAAATCTTTTCCATTCCCTAACGCCGTTTCCATCTCGAAATAAGGAGCTTGCTTTCCGACTAAACGATTAGACATACATTCATCCTCCATCTATATCATAATTTCTTATTTGTAATCTATCCACATAATAACAAACCGATTAGTTATTGTAAATGTTAACTACTCGTATTTCACCTAACTTTGAATCAGATATTCCATGGAAGCGACAACCTAACCGTTGTAACTCTTGTAAGTAATTCATGATTTCTTTACTCATTCGCTCTCCTGGATTTATTACTGGAATGCCAGGCGGATAAGGAACAATCATTTCTGCACAGATCTTCCCCTCAGCCTCCTCGAAAGGAACCGTAACACTTCGCTCGTTAAATACTTCATATGGCGTCAATACGAGTTCATTAGAGAATGGTTGGAATTGTGCTGGATCAAATAAAGAAAAGGGACCACCGTACTGAACCTCTAATTGCTCGATGGCTTCAACGGTTCTTTCCACATCCCGTTCAGAAGAGTGAGTAGATATAACTAATAGAACATGCTGATCATCTGCCAATTCAGGATAGATTCCCTTACTCTCCAAATACTCTTTCAACCTGAAACCATGATAGTTTTTAGAATACGTTCGTATGGTCACCTTCAGCGGATCTAAGCTATCCGCCTTTTCTCCTCTGTCTACGACTTGGAGCCAAGGGATTTGAGCAGATTCTATACCTTGCTTTAGTTTCTTACTCAGTTGAATAGCATGCTCTACGTCCTTGCGTCCCTCATGGACGAGATAATGCCTTGCTAGATCTAAGGATGCCATCAAAGGATAAGATGGGCTGCTCGATTGAACCATAGCAAGAGCCTGCTTGAGACGACCACGGTCTAACAGATCTCCTTTCACATGCAGCATGGAAGACATCGTAAGAGACGGAAGCATTTTATGTGTAGATTGAACGGCAGCCGTTGCTCCAGAATCCATAGCGGATCTTGGAAGATCATCGTGCAGGCCATAATGGGCGCCATGCGCTTCATCCACTAACAAGGGGATACCATATTGGCGGCACGCTTTGGCATAAGGTTGCAGATCCACTCCCATACCGTAATAGTTGGGGTTCGTTAAAAAAACCGCTTTTGCCTGAGGATGCTCCTGTAACTTTTGCAACAATTCACTTATGGATACCGTAATCGGTAAGCCTGTTTTCTCATCTAATTCAGGTACTAGATAGACAGGGCTTGCCTGCGATAGAATCAGTCCATGAATAACGGATTTATGGACATTTCTTTGCACCAGAATTTCTTCTCCCGGCTTGCAAGCTGCAAGAAGCATCGCTAGATTCCCTACTGTACTACCCCCTACCAGAAAAAACGTTTCATCCGAACCGAAAACTTCGGATGCGAGCTGTTGAGCATAAAGAATGGCTTCTTCTGGGTGATGTAGATCATCTAAACCGGGAATCTCCGTGAGGTCTAAAGGATACAGGGAAGATAACGGCCCAGTTCCTCTTCCTTTATGCCCCGGCACATGAAACCGAACAGGATCCTTCTCTTGGTACCTGTGCATAGCTTCTACTAACGGCATTCTTTCTTGATTCATCTATTGTTCTCCCTATCAGTTTGTCTCTATCTCCTATTATATACAAGAACTAGCCCAAACCAAAAAAAAGAGTTGTCTTACATAGCGCAAGACAACTGCTGGTTCAGGCTTCCATCTTCCAAATATTTTTCATCTTTTCGATAAAGAAAGGATACTTGGCATCCATGACATCGGTATGAACCATCTCCTGTTCACAGGACTGGCAGATAAACGCTTCCCAAATAAAGATCCCTTCTTTATTTGACTCCCCACAAACTATACAGTTTTTCTCCTTCAAATCCATATCTTAAAACCACCTTACGTCATTTTACTTCCATTATTAACTAGTATAGTGTGGTTCATACGCTATGTTCAGACTTTTCTACCAACTGGGATATATCTAAATCCTAACATGTCCATCATGTCCGGGTAAAATAGATTTCTCCCATCAAGGATGAGTGGATGATTTAACTTTTCTTTTAGATGAAGTAGATCAACTTCTTGAAATGGCTGACATTCCTGTAAAATGATTAAAGCCTCGGCCTGCTCAACAGTCTTCCATTTATCCGCATGCCATATCGTATTCCGTGGGAAAGAATGATCCGAACTAAGAAATGGGTCGTATAAGTGCAATTCCATACCCTCTGCTAACAGCTGCTCTATGATGTCTAACGCAGGTTGATCACGAACACCCCATATCGCAATCGTTTTTCCTTCTAAGGCACCTAACTCTCTTCTCAAACGGTTCTTTACCCAATCTCCCTGAACATCGTTTATCTCTTGGACAGCTTCCAACAGAGGAGTCTTTACTCCGTTCTGCTTTCCTTGTTCAATTAAAGAAAGGAGGTTATCGGATAGTGACTCTCCAAAGCCAATCCCGGCTTTCAAAGCGCCCTGGCCAATTCTTGGATCCATCCCTATTCCTCGGGCAATGGTCTGAATATCCCCTCCAAACGTCTCACAAAAACTAGCCACTTGATTGATAAAAGACATCTTGGTAGCCAAGAAAGCATTACGAGTATATTGAATGATCTCTGCTTCTTTCCTTGTTGTCATTAGGATAGGGACATCGTAGGAAAGCATTATATGACGTAGTTCTTTGAGCTTTGGGTGATTAGCTTGCCCTCCGATGACAATGTGGGAGGGATGCTGGATCTCCATCATGGCGCATGATGCCACCACGACCTTTAACCCCTTTTGGTCACACCAATCTTGTAGTTGATCCCCCGTACCTATGGGAACCGTAGGATGGATTATTAAACAAGTATCCTTGGTTAAAAACGAAACAGTTTCCTCCACTACAGACCAAAATTGACTAGAGTCAACGCAGAGAAATACAAATTTTATTGTCTCTAAGGGGATAGATAATTCTCCGGTAGGTTCTATTAATACTACGGGATAACCCCTTTTCTCCAAGCTATCAGCCAACGCCACGCCTATAGAATTCCCACCTAGAACCCCCAACGTTTGCTTCATCATCGGTTATCCTCCTAAGGCTTTATATATTGTTGAGTGTTTCCCAGAATGGGAGATAGCATAACAAGATAAAAAAAGAGCCCAGGGGAACATCCCTTGAGCTCAACTTTTTGTTTCGTTATACAATAAAAGCTTTAATAAAAACCAAAGAGACCAATCCTGGCAGCCCAAGAAACCCAGACATTGCAGCTGTTATCGGGTTAATAGGAATGGTGAAATCGTAATATCCAGCCATGGAATTAAACACAAATAAAAGCACGCCACCAACCGCAATTTTAAACAGACCATACCCTATCCACCGAAGCGGGCTCCAGACCGATTGACTTACAACTAACGCCATGAAAAGAATTCCTAAGGCAACAATTAACCAGACGAGAGAAGCATCCATTTAGGCATCGAACCTCCTATTCTAAAGCATGAAGCTTTCTTTTTTTGGCAATTTGGTAGAGGTACATGTATCGTCGTTCCAAGATGTCTAAGAGCTGGTACTTCCCCCCATTATGATCCTGATGAATTTGCCCATACTGCCATTGACTTCGGGCCAGGTCAATGCCCTGCAACAGTCTTCGTCTCTCCTCCAATACTTTACTTTTTACTAATCTACTTTCTTTTAATTTCTTAATCATATGCCGTCCCTCCTCCACATTACAGGGTACGCTTGTCTCACAAAAAAAAGAACTAGTCAATAAAGACTAGTTCCTATAATTCTCTTCGACCTTCTAAGGCCTTCGTGAGCGTAACTTCATCTGCATATTCTAGATCTCCACCAACCGGGAGACCATGAGCGATTCGGGTTACTCTTATTCCGAACGGTTTAATCAGTCGGGAGATATACATCGCTGTAGCTTCCCCTTCAATATTCGGGTTCGTAGCTAAAATAAGTTCTTGTACCTGATCATCCTTCAATCGATTAAGCAGCTCCGGCAATCGAATATCTTCCGGCCCAATTCCATCCATTGGGGAGATCGCTCCATGAAGAACATGATATTTCCCTTTAAACTCTCTTGTCTTTTCCATAGCAATAACATCTTTAGGTTCCTGAACGACACAAATGCAAGAAGCATCTCTAGACTTATCACTGCAAATATAACACGGATCAACGTCGGTAATATTTTGACAGTGGGAGCAGTATAAGAGGTTTCGCTTGGCATTTACTAAGGCTCTTGCTAAGTCCATACAATCATCCTCTTTCATCGTGAGGACGAAAAAAGCGAGTCTTGTCGCCGTTTTTGGGCCTATTCCCGGTAGTTTACTGAATCCTTCAATTAATTTAGCAATGGGTTCTGGATAATACACTTAAGGACACCCTAGAACAAACCTGGAATATTCATTCCACCTGTAAGCTTGCCCATTTCCTTATTGTTTATTTCATCTACTTGCTTCATAGCATCATTGACCGCTGCAAGGATTAAGTCTTGAAGCATTTCTACATCATCAGGATCTACGACTTCAGGCTTAATTTTGACATCTTTTACTTCCTTGTGGCCATTAACAACGACGGTAATCACACCGCCACCAGCTGTTCCTTCTACTGTCTTTTCCTTCAACTCTTCTTGAGCCTTCATCATCTGTTCTTGCATCTTCTTTACTTGCTTCATCATATTATTCATATTTCCCATTCCGCCACGCATTTTGTTTCCTCCTTGTTAATCCTTAATATGGATGAGATGTTCACCAACTAGTTTAATCGCTTCATCGAGAAATGGATCTGATTCTTCCTTATTCTCCTCGCCTTGGGGCTCTGATGCCCCTGTAGACCTTGTTGTAGCTTCGATTTCCTGCCATTGATTTTCCATCAAGGTCAGAAGATCAAGCCTCTGTCCCCACACCGACTGTAACACTTCTTCGATAATTTGACGGTGTTGAGGCTTCTCTGTTGTCTCCCGGTGGATCGCACTCTTAAAGCTGACAACTAATCCCCCTGAACCAACAGCAACTGGTACTCCATCTAAGAGCCACGCATGAACCTGAATTTTCTTCTTCTTAATTCGATTCAAGACATCTGACCATAGGCCGGTTATTTTCCTTAACCCTTCAGGTTCAGACCCCGCAGCCACTTCCCGAATACGGTTTTCTGAAATCCTCACTGTTGAAGGCATACCTACACGTCTCATCGCTTCTTTTCGTGGGGTTTCCATGACCTCCGCTGCGGGCGTACTAACTGCCACTTGGCCCACTTGATTTAATCTTTGTTCAAGTTGATTAATTCTCTGGAGAAGATCTTCCACACTAGCATTCGTTGCTGCCTCTTTAGGTTGTTCAGAGTTCCCTTCAGATTCTAACAAACGAATTAGTCCCATTTCTAGAACAATCTTAGGATGACTAGCCCACTTCATGTCTTGGCTTACCTTGCTCAACTTTTCAATTATAGAATAGAGGAAGGGATGAGTGAAGCTTTGTGACAATCCATGGAATTGGTCATCACCCATGAGGCGGTGTTGCAACTCATCTAACTTAGGAGCTGTCTTATACAACAAGAGATCTCGGAAATACATCAGAAGATCATTAAGGAACTGCTCAGAGTTTTTCCCTTCTGAAATGACTCGTTGTAGTACTTCCAGTAACCCAGAGGCATTCTTTTGACGAACGAGTTCAGTAACCTCTGCAAGCACCGACTGGGATACAACACCAGTAACCAAAATGACGTCGTCTACTTCTACTTTATTCCCTGAATACGAGAGAACTTGATCAAAAAGGCTTAATACATCGCGCATCCCACCTTCAGATACACGAGACATCAAGGCAAGAGCCTGATCCGATATCTCCACATTCTCCGTAGCTGCAATATAGCGAAGACGATCCATCATTGCCTTAGCCGAGATGCTTCGAAAGTCAAATCTCTGGCAACGCGAAATAATAGTAGCAGGAAGACGGTGTGGCTCTGTAGTAGCCAAAATAAAAATAACATGCCCTGGAGGTTCTTCTAATGTTTTAAGCAGGGCGTTGAAAGCCTCTGTTGTTAACATGTGTACTTCATCAATAATGTACACTTTAAAGCGGACTTCAGAAGGGGCATATTTAACCTTGTCTCGAACGTCACGAATTTCTTCAACACCACGATTAGATGCGGCATCAATCTCTATGACGTCGACAACCGAACCCTCTGTAATTCCTTTACAAGCTGCACACTCATTACAAGGCTCTGGAGCAGGTCCTTGTTGACAATTGACCGCTTTGGCCAGAATCTTGGCCGCACTAGTCTTCCCTGTTCCCCTTGGTCCACTGAACAAGTATGCATGTGAAAATCTTTGTTCTCTTAATGCATTCTGTAATGTTTTGGTGATATGCTCCTGACCTACCACATCCTGAAACGTCTGTGGACGGAATACCCGGTATAACGCTCGGTATGCCATAATGGACACTCCAAATCTCATATTCAATAGTATAAGTATACTATAGATGTTTTTAAATTAACAAACCATCATAGGCTTTTTTTGGTATGTAAAAAGGACTATCCTTCTAGAGGATAGTCCTTCTATAAAAATTATGCCGTGCACCCATTGTCGATACGACCAACCAAGCGTTACTCATGTAGTTAGCTCGAACCAGGCTACCCTGCGGCACACAGAATGATCCACTTATGGCTGCTTCCTTCCGGACCTGACCAGGTTCATGGGTTCCTGTTGCGCAGGACCCAGTTGTCAACACCACTTGCATAAGGCAGACCTTACATGAAGCGCACCTTCAATGGGAATTCAACCCCGCTAAGGCGGATTGCGGGTTACAGGGCACCGCCATCTCCCCATCTAGCACGACAAGCTTATACACGATAGTAAAAGGTACAACCTCATTTGGTTGCTTAGTAAGCATAACATAAACATCACGGTAGATTCAAGGATTTTAGGAACTTAAATTTTGGAATAAATGCAAATCCCTCTACATTAGTATGTAGAGAGACGTGGCTTGAAACCTCATCTTATCTTGAGTCTTATTATCTGTCGATTCTTCCGATATTATTCATATCCATATTAAAGAATAGCGTCACATTCTATAATCATACATGAAAGATCTTTTAATAAATCCAATTCATAATGAGACGCTAATGGATTCCCTGCTGGATCCTTTATCACTCTCACTAAGGGACGACTTGGCGAGTGCTCATTATACCCTACGACAACTGCGGTCTCACCGGAGTTCAACTTCACGGTTACCCCTACAGGATAAATCGCAATTGTCCTGCGGAATAGTTCTACTACCCCCTGCTCGAAATGGGTATTCGTATCAGCATAGATGATCTCCATTGCTTCATGCGGCAACATAGCTCGACGATAAACACGATGTGTCGTAAGAGCATCAAACACATCGCCAACAGCCATTGTACGGGCATAGGGATGAATTTGCTCTCCAGCTAATCCCCTTGGATAACCTTTACCATTCCATTTCTCATGATGCTGCAAGGCGCAATGAGCGGATAGAAGCGGGATATCTACCTGTTTTCTTAAAAGCTCAAAACCGTACTCCGAATGCTTCTTAATCTCATCAAACTCTTCATCTGTCAGCCTTCCGGGTTTATGCAGTATTTCCGAGGGAATCATCATCTTCCCTATATCATGCAGCAATCCACCTAAGCCAATCTCATAGAGCTGCTTATCATTAAATCCCCGCTTCGTTGCCACAGCGAGTGTGTAGAGTGTAACATTCAAAGAATGGGAGAACACATAATGATCTCGGACTTGAATATGGGATAATAAATTCATCACCGATTTAGTCCCTTTAATCTCAGATATCAGAAGATCTAATATCCGTTTAAAATCCTTTATCATTCTGGAATGAAATATGGCACCCTTCTGTCCATCCTGTATTGCCTCAAAATGCGTGTGAATCGTAATGACCGCTTCTCTTCTAACCTCAAGTGGAATAGCATCCTCCACAAAAATATCATCCGTTATCCCATCTTTAATATAGAGATGAGTAATTCCCTGCTCTTCTAGACGATTTATGGCTTTATCTGATAATTCGAATCCTTCCCCCAACAATTTTCTTCCTGATTCATGATAAATCGTCTTAGCCAACACCATCCCCGATTCACAGTTGACAATCGACACTAATCTCATATTTTTCCCCTTTAATTCACTTTCCCCATTTATACTCTTATAGTAATGGATATATATATAAACATATAGAGTCTATTATGTACATTACGTGAAATCTTCAAAAGAAAATGCGCTTAGGAAAAATATTTATGATGATTATCATCGCCTAATCATCTATAATAGCTATAGCTAAACTAAACGGTTGTTTAGCGTTGAGAGTTTCGCCCCAGGATTGGGGCTTTTTTTGTTTGAATTCGATCAAAGTTGTATAACGGAACAATTTTCCGCTATTCTTGATTTTGCACTTAAAAAGCCTTATATTACGGAATAATTTTCTCTTATCAACGGATGTAAGCGGTTACAAATAAATTTTAGAAGGAATAACGGAAAAAATTTACCCTATTTACACTCAAAACCCTCTTTTCTTTAGAATAAGGGAAGTTTTTACCGTTAGTACTCTGCTGATTCAGCCTTAGTCCACCACCAATAAACATAATCCCGTAAATGTCTTCCAGTGTACCCTATAGTAGGTATGTAAAAAACCACCGAAATCCTCGGTGGTTGCAATTCATAAATATGTATGGCGGAGGCGAGAGGATTTGAACCCCCGCGACGCGTGAACGCCCTAGCTGATTTCGAGTCAGCCCCCTTCAGCCTCTTGGGTACGCCTCCGTATGATAGAACAAGAAATATGTTAACATAGGCTGAATCAAGAAATCAAGTCTCTAATTCCTTCCTTACTGCCTTCTTTTTATTTCTTAATTCGCGGAAGAAGTCCTTTAACACATGCGAACAAGATTCCTGAAGGATACCGGAGTCTACCTCCACTTGATGGTTAAATCGTTCTTCTTGCAAAAGGTTCATCAAGGTCCCTGCGCAACCGGCCTTAGGATCCGACACTCCATAAACGACTCGTTCAATCCTCGATTGAACTATCGCTCCCGCACACATGGGACAAGGCTCTAAGGTTACATAAAGAGTACTATCTAAAAGACGCCAACCCCCTAATATTTCACTTGCTTCTTTAATAGCAATCATCTCTGCATGGGCCGTAGGATCCTTTGTAGATTCTCGAAGATTATACCCTCTTCCTATCACCTCCCCTTTACGAACGATCACCGCCCCTATCGGAACCTCCCCCAACTCCGCTGCTTTTCTCGCTTCCTCTAAGGCTAACAACATATATTGCTCATCATCAGGAATCATCATTGCACCACCTCTAGTATGCTGTATCCCATTATGACAAGCATCTAAACGAGATGCAATCATGATGCCTTAATTGAGGTGTTCGTAAAAGGCCTCATCCTCTAATTCACCCTCTACAATATCCCATACCCATTCTCCATGATCATTTTGATGCACGAAGATTTCAGGCTCTTCCAACATCCTCTTTAAATAATGCTTCAAGGCAAAACGTATATCCTCTTGGCTTGGTTCAAGCTCTAAATCCCCATACCGAATTTCCATATAAGCTTCAACAATCGTTTTTACTTGATCATCCGTTAAACGATTCCCAAAGAACTCCATAAACTCCCTCCTTGTTACTCCTAGTATTTGTTTTTTAAGACCATAAATCCTGATTCCGCAAAAATCCTTTAAATGAGAAAAAAGAAAGGCATGATTCTTAACGAATCATGCCTAGTCTCTATTAAGGAATTAATAATTGTTGTCCTGGTTGAATTAAGAATCCAGCCTTGATCTTGCCTTGATTTGCTTTAACAATCTTGGTGAAAGCAGACCCTTTACCATAGTGCTTCTTCGCAATTGCCCATAGGTTTTCACCTTTTTGAACAACATGAGTCTTCTCAGCAGCCACTGCTGGTACTTGAGCAGATACTTGTACAGGAGCCGGAGTTACAACTGGTGCTGGAGTCTTCGCCTCTTCTGCAGCTGGACCACTTAAGTCAATGCTAAAGATACCAAAGCCCTTATCGTCAGTTTTTCCAGTATACGTAATATGATCTACTTGTTTAGCAAGCTCTTCTCCTTTTGGATTAGAAGGGAAAGTAACATTTACTTTTCCATTAATAGTAGAGAACTTCCAGTTGTTGTTTACAGAAGCATCAACAACCTTATTCGTTACTACATATTCCATTACTGCTTGGCGATTAGAATCAGGAGAGTTAAGGATGGTGTTTACTCCTCCTGGATTGACTAACTTTCCTGTACTTGCACGGTAGTCATTGGTCGCTACAACGAACTCCATGTTTGGATCAAGAGCCTTACCATCAAACTTAAGATTCTTGATACGGTTCGCTGTTGGGTTAATAACCGCTTGGCCATTATCGTATTTAGCAGGCTCTGTTATATCAATCTCATAAGTTACTCCATCAATAACATCAAAGTTATAAGTTGGGAAACTGGAGTTGATTAGGTTTTGTTCTTCTGTGCTGTTCGGATCAATCTGATTAAACTGACCAGCAGACCACTCTAGCCATTCTTTAATGTCAGAACCCTTAACCTTGATAGCTGTAACTACGTTGTTGTCATACAAGTAAAGGTCAGCAATATTTTTGATAGTAATCGTTCCGGATGAAACATTCGTGTAGTTATCTACACCACCGCGACCTGCCTTAAATGGTGCTGCAGCAGATAATACAGGAATTCCTTCGTACTCTGTACCCTTTAGGGCTTTTTCTACATATGCCTTTTGTGCACGATTTACAATTTCCATAGAAGCATTATCTTGCACTAGTGCAAAAAATGTATTCAAGTCACCCTTCAATTCTCCAACTGGACTAGCCATATATTGAATGGTAGCTTCATGTTCAACCTTCACTGCCTCTTCAATTTCTTTATTGGAATCAGCAACGGACTCTTTATTAACGACAATCGGACGTAATTGCGCTTTACTTTCAGTTACCGCCCACTTGCCATCCTTCTTTTCGATTGTTAAGTCAATTAAACCTAAGTTATCTCCCCAAGAACCAGGCATAATGGTAGGTACGCCATTCACTGTACCCTTTTCATTATCAAAGCCATTTCCATTAGGGAACACTTTATTATCAGCTAGAGGGAACTTTTGGTGTTGGTGCCCTGTAACGATCGCATCAATACCTTCTACTTGACTCAAGTAGTAACCGGCATTTTCCATTCCTTCAGAATAAGCCTTCAAGTTCTTGTTGTGGTCAAATTCTGCGATGCCAGAGTGAGAAAGAACTACTACGACATCTGCTCCAGCTGCTTTCATCTGTGGAACGATTTCCTTAGCAGATTTTACAATATCTTCTACTACTAGTTTTCCTTCAAGGTGCTTCTTATCCCAGCTCAAAATTTGAGGAGGAACAAATCCTGTTACGCCCACTTTAAGTGTATGAGTTTCTCCATCCATATCTACCACTTGACGCTCAAGGATCGTATACGGGGTGAAATAGTTCTTACCGGTTTCCTTATCATAAACATTACCGTTTACCCAAGGAAACTCTGCACCCTTAAGCGTAAGATCCAAGAACTCCATACCATAGTTAAATTCATGGTTTCCTGGAGTCGCTGCATCATAGTTTAATAGGTTCATTGCTCTCATTACCGGATGAACATATCCAGGCTTGACTAAGCCTTTGTTTTCCACATAATCACCTAGCGGACTTCCTTGAATCGTGTCTCCATTATCTACGAGAAGGCTGTTCGGAACCTCTGTACGAGCTTGGTTGATTAAGGTTGCGGCTTTAGACAATCCGAATGCATTAGTAACACCATTATTGTAGTAATCAAAGTTAACAACGTTAGCATGAATATCCGTAGTACCAATAATTCGGAAGTTAACAATGTCTTGATTGTTTGCAAAAATCAAGTTTGGATTAGCCATTGGTGCTATTAAGCCCAAGACAAGTGTAGCACTTACAATCGCTCTCTTCTTTAATGGGGACTTCTTCAATGCGGTTCCTCCTCATTTTGAAAACATTTTTAATAATAACTCGCTTCTCATTATCCAGATTGACTTGTTAGACATCTGACTTTAACATTCGACATTTTGCTACAAAAACCTTCTTTTACTTAAAAAGTATTTTCTCAAGGAGCAATTTCACATTCATGTAATACAGAACAAAAAAAAAGGCTGTACAATATGTACAACCTCTTAGGCTTATCTTATCTCTGTCCTTTTTCATACGGCTTCCCTAATGCGCTAGGAGCGTTTGCTTTACCAACCAAGCCTGCTAGAGCGAGGATGGTGAGGATATAAGGAAGCATCGTTAAAAAGTCCGCAGGGACGTATTTCGTTAGTCCTAGAACTTGTCCTACCGCTGCAAGAGCTTGGGCCATACCAAAGAATAAAGCCGCTCCTAATGCACCGATCGGATGCCACTTACCAAAGATAAGGGCAGCAAGTGCCATGAAACCTTGTCCGGATATCGTACTGTGCGTGAAGTTATTTGTAATCCCTAATGAGATAGCCGCACCACCAGCTGCTGCTAGCGCGCCACTTAACAATACTGCAATATATCTCATCTGAACTACGTTGACGCCGACGGTATCCGCCGCCTTGGGATGTTCCCCAACGGCACGTAAACGTAAACCAAAAGGAGTCTTAAAGAAAACATAATACACCACAACAGCCAAGATAATGGCTAGATAAGAAGTAGGATAGGCAATAAAAATGGCTTTTCCCAAGTAAGGGATGTCCGACAAAAATGGAATAGCAAATTTCTTAAATGGGTTTTGAATGGTCGTCGTTTGGGCTGCACCATCAAACAGTTTCTTCAGCATGAAAACAGCAAATCCAATGGCCAAGAAGTTAATCGCTACTCCACTTACCACTTGATCCGCACGGAAGCTAATGGAAGCCACGGCATGTGGAAGAGCAAAAATAATCCCGAAAACAATTGCAAATAAGAGTCCTATCCACGGGGCTATTGGCCCAAGCCCCATCGTTTCACCAAAAAATATGGTGGTAACCGCAGCAGCAAAACCACCCGATATCATTAAGCCTTCCAATCCGATATTCACTACCCCAGAACGTTCTGAAAAGGCTCCACCTAATGCCGCAAAGATGAGAGGCGTGGAATAAACAATCGTATTATGTATGAGTGTTGTTAATATATCAAGTACGGTCATATCCTTTAGCCTCCCCTTCCGGCCTGCGGCGAGCCCTCTTTACTAACCATTTCACCGCGCCATTAGCTGCAACGAATAGGATAATCACGGCAATGACAATGGTAATAATCTCTGTTGGAATATGCGCCGTATGCTGCATATTATTGGAACCGTACTGTAAAGAACCAAACAATATGGCTGCCAAAATAATTCCGATTGGCGAATTGGCTCCTAGTAGAGCTACTGCAATCCCATCAAATCCATATCCAGGCATGGCTGCGTTGATAGCTAGATAACCATACACACCAAGACTTTCTGCTGCTCCTCCAGCACCAGCCAAGAAGCCACTGATCATCATTGAGGTGACAAGGTTCTTCGGCACACTCATGCCCGCATACTGGGAAGCGAAAGGATTATATCCAACCGAGCGAAGCTCGTATCCCCAGATCGTTTTCCATAGTACAACGTAAAACAAATAGGCAAATAGGAGGGCAATAATAATCCCTAAATGGATACGAGAGTAATCAAACAAAGCAGACAGTGGCTCAAAGGTAAGCGAAGCGGAGCTGTGAATTTTCTCCGTTCTCTCGGAAGAAGACTTTAAATAGGTTCGAATTAAATAATTGACAGAGATAAGAGCTACATAGTTTAACATGATCGTCGTAATAACTTCATGCACGTGCAGCTTAGCTTTTAATATACCAGGAATGGCTGCCCAGAGTCCTCCTGCAATACACCCTGCTAGAAAAGCTAATGGTGCATGGAGATACCAAGGAAGGTCAAACAATACCCCTACTACAACAGCAGCAAGTGAACCCACAATAAATTGTCCTTCCACACCAATGTTAAATAAACCTGTGCGGAAAGCAAAAGCAACGGCTAGTCCCGTAAAAATAAGAGGGGTTATCTCTCGAATCGTTTCTCCAACATCATAGAGCGAACCGAAAATTCCTGAGAAAAGAGCACCGTATCCTACTATCGGATTATAACCGCTAATTAACATGAGCAAAGCTCCAGTTAATAAGCCAATAAGCACGGCAATCAGCGGAATTAATAATGCATGTTCTTTCTTATCAGCTGCCAATCTCATCACCTTCTTGCTTGTCTTTTCTTCCTCCGGCCATCAAGAATCCTAGTTCCTGCTCTGTTGTTTCTTTAGGGTTAACGATGGCTATGATTTTACCCTCATAGATAACGGCAATCCGATCGGAAAGTTGCATTACTTCCTCTAATTCAAAGGATACAAGTAAAATAGCTTTTCCCTTATCACGTTGCTCAATTAGACGTTTATGAATGAATTCAATAGCCCCTACATCCACCCCTCTAGTAGGTTGAGCTGCAATTAATAAATTGGGGTCCTTATCAACCTCTCGAGCAATAATGGCTTTCTGCTGGTTACCACCAGAGAGCGAGCGAGCTAAGGTATGCTCACTTGGAGTCCGAACATCATACTCTTCAATAAGTCTTCTAGAATAGTCATAAACCTCTTTGTAATTAATGATCCCTCCCTTAGAGAAGGGTTCTTTATAATAAGTCTCAAGGACCATATTTTCACCAACACTAAAATCTAATACCAATCCTCTTTTTTGGCGGTCTTCTGGAATATGAGAGACTCCCGACTCAATAACAGTCCTTGGGGACTTATTGGTCAGATCCTGATCATTTAGGAATATTCTACCACCATTTACTTTACGAAGCCCTGTAATGGCCTCAATTAACTCGGATTGACCATTTCCATCTACACCTGCAATACCTACAATTTCCCCAGCTTTTACCTCTAAATGAATGCCATTAAGAACAGATATTCCTTTTTCATTCTGGGATGTTACACCCTCTACATTAAGAACAGTTTTTCCTGTAACAGCTTCTTTCTTTTGAACCTCAAAGGAGACTTCCTTACCCACCATCATAGCGGCTAATTTATTTGGATTCGTTTCTGCTGTCGCGACAGAACCTACTACTTTTCCACGGCGAATAACGGTTACCATATCGGATACAGCCATAATTTCTTTCAGTTTATGCGTAATAAGAATAATGGACTTACCTTCACGGACAAGGTTCTTCATGATAACCATTAATTCTTCTATTTCCTGAGGGGTTAATACTGCTGTTGGCTCATCAAAAATAAGGATTTCTGCACCACGGTATAGGGTCTTTAAGATCTCCACGCGCTGCTGCATCCCAACAGATATCTCTGAAATCATGGCATCAGCATTTACAGACAAACCATAACGTTCAGAGATTTCCTTAACCTTTGCTCGGGCCGTCTCCCGGTCAATAGCTGCACCACGTCTAGGTTCAATTCCTAAGATAATATTTTCTGTGACAGTAAACGGTTCCACGAGCATAAAGTGCTGGTGCACCATGCCGATTCCCAATCGATTAGCATCATTGGGATTTTGAACTTTTACTTTCTGTCCGCGAATGAGGATATCCCCTTCATCTTGTTCATATAGACCGAACAAGATATTCATAAGGGTGGACTTCCCCGCACCATTCTCGCCTAGAAGAGCATGGATTTCACCTTGTTTAACCGCGAAAGAAATATTATCGTTGGCTACAATGCCAGGAAATCGCTTCGTTATTCCTCTCATCTCTACCACTGTATCCGCCATATGTTTCACCACCCCTTTGTAACGACTAAAGACCTTATAACTTACATTTAGGTAAAACACAGGACTAGATTGTTATGACAACCTAGTCCTGTGTAGTATTCACTATAGCAAGATTTTACATGTATTACTTAAACTCGTTAAACTCTGCTTCGGTTTGAGGTACCTTGATTTCGCCGCCCTTGATTTTTCCTTCATAGTCTTTAACTAGGTCAAGAACATCTTGAGGGACGTTCTTATCAGAGGTTGGAGCGATCCCTACACCTTCTTCAGCCAAGCCAAGAACAGTCTCTTGTCCACCTGGGAATTGGTCGTTCTGTAATTGCTCAGAGATCGAATATACAGCTACGTCTACACGCTTAACCATGGAGCTCAAAGTCTGATCTGGAGCCAAGAAAGACTGATCCTTATCTACCCCGATTACCCATACGTTTCCGCGTTCCTTAGCTTCAGCAAAAACCCCATCACCTGTTGCACCAGAAGCGTGGAAAATAATATCTACGCCACTGTCATACATGGTTGCAGCAAAAGTTTTACCTTGGTCAGGCTTATCAAAATAACCTACATAGTTTACACTTACTTCCGCGTCAGGGTTTACAGCTTTCACACCCGCTCTGAATCCATATTCAAACTTCTCGATAAGCGCGAATTTCACTCCGCCAACAAAACCAACTTTATTCGTTTTTGTCATCTTACCAGCGATAACTCCCATCAAGAAGGAACCCTCATGCTCTTTAAATGTTACAGCTGCAACGTTAGATGGAATTTCACCATTTAAGTTGGAGTCAATGATACCAAATTTAGCATCAGGGATTGCTTTTGACGTATTAGAAATTGCGTCAGCCATCAAGAATCCAATACCCCAAGTCAAGTTTGTGCCACCGCGAGCAAAACGGTTTAAGTTAGGCTCATAGTCTGCATCAGACTTAGATTCGGCGTATTGAGCTTCTATGCCAAGTTCACTTTGAGCTCTTTGTAGTCCTTCCCATGCAGATTGATTGAAAGAGTTATCGTTAACTCCACCAACGTCCGTAACCATACCAACTTTTAACTTTTCTCCTGCATCTTGTGCAGGTGCTTCTGTTCCTTGCTGAGGTGCTTGCTCAGCAGGTGGTTGTGCTTGGTTTCCGCCACCGCAACCAGTGAGTACACCAGCTGCTATAAGCATAGTAGCCATGAAGGTAGATAGGCCTTTCTTTAACATGTGTATTGCCCCCTTAATTTTTTCTTCGTCGAACAACGGAAAACTTAAATTTGTTCGCTCGAAAATAATTGTTGGAATATATAATCGGCCTGTCCAGACGGTCGTAATGCATCTGATTCAGGACAAGCAGACTTTCCCCCTGGTCACAATTCAGTAGATTGGAGATCTCAGCTTCATATCCCAGAGCTGATATGTCCGATCTTGCGTATTGAATCTCTAAAGAATTGCTTTCTTTAAGATCTTCAAATAGAGATTGATGTTTGTACGTGAAGTTTTCCGGCAAATACTTAGCTGGAATCTTGTCGATACAAAAAATCACATTCTCATTATTGGCTGTACGTATTCTTTTTAAAAGTAAAATTTTATCTTTTGGGTTAAGTTGTAGTTTTACTTGGTCTTTCTCTTCTACTTCAACAAACTCCAGGCTGACCAACTTAGCTCCAGGGATCTGTCCGTTTCTCTCAATCATCTCCGTAATGCTGAGTAACTCTTCAATCCCGCCGGCAATGATGGGATCACTCTTCACAAATGTCCCTACACCATGGATTCTTTCCACTACATTCTCTTCTTCAAGTACCCTTAACGCTTCGCGCAAAGTTGCCCGACTAACCCCTAAAGACTTCGCTAATCTCGGTTCAGGGGGCAGTTGTTGTCCAGGTTGAAAACGTTCCTGTTGTATCTCCTCTTTAAGCTTATCGACCACTCTCATATAAAGAGGCCGAGGGTCAGGGTTAATTATCATCATGATATTCTCCTCCTAGATGTCCCAAACCTCATTCTAGTCTGATGTCTGACAAATATCAAGTGAAATTTTCCAAGGCAACCATAGTTAATATTTTTTGGATTTTAAATCTAAAACCCACGGTTTTCCTTAGTTCCGCGGGTTCGCAACATAACTAACATTTTTCAACATACTCTCTACTTCTTGAATAGGCATGGGTTTATAAAATAGGTAACCTTGAACCGCATCACATCGATTATCCTTAAAGAAGTGCAGCTCTTCTTCAGATTCAATACCTTCGGCTACAACATTCAACTCCAATCCATGAGCTAATTCAATAATTGCCTTCGCGATGGCTGCATTTCTCGGATCTGTTAGAATATCCTTAACGAAGGATCGATCAATCTTTAATCGATCAATTCTATACTGCTTAAGATAACTTAAAGAAGAATAACCTGTACCAAAATCATCGATGGATACAGTCACACCAAGATCTCTGATACCATCAATAATCTTGATAATGCTATCAATGTGATGAATACTTATTCCTTCCGTAATCTCCAATTCGAGGTAAGACGGGTCTAACTTCGTCTCTCGTAAAATACGAGAAATCGTTTTTAGTAAACCTTTATCTTGAAGCTGTCTAGGGGAGAGATTTACCGCTATCTTCATCGGCTTATACCCATTGTCTTGCCACGCCTTGTTCTGTCTACAAACGGTTTCAAGCACCCATTCGCCGATCTGTACAATTAGGCCCGTCTCTTCAGCAAGAGGGATAAATTCCGCAGGAGAAACGACCCCCATCTCGGGGTGATTCCAGCGAATTAAGGCCTCCATACTGATAATCTCTCTTGTATGAATATCCACTTGAGGTTGATAATAGACCATAAACTCATGTCTATCCAGAGCCTTATGAAGACTATTCTCCAGCATGATCTTCTCTGTGGTCGTCTCTTTCATTTCGGTGGTGAAAAATTGATAATTGTTCCCTAGTTCTTTTGCACAATACATAGCTGCATCGGCGTTTTTAATAAGTGTTTCGAGATTCCTCCCATCAGCTGGGTAGACGCTGATTCCAATACTCGTTGTAATAAAAAATTCATTTTCTTCAAGTTGAAAGGGTTGGGATAAAGCCTGAGCAATCTTCTCAGCAACCTTCGCAGCATCCTTAGCTTGTTGAATAGTGGAAAGGATAACCGTAAATTCATCCCCTCCCAAGCGGGCAACCGTATCGCTTTTTCTTACACATTTCTTCAAGCGGTTGGCAACACTTTGCAATAGTTGGTCCCCGATCCCATGTCCGTATGTATCATTAATCCACTTAAACCTATCTAGATCAAGAAACATGACGGCCACTTGTCTTCCTAATCGTTGCGCTTGAAGCAACGCCTGTGTCAAGCGATCTTGAAATAAAAATCGATTAGGCAGCTCGGTTAACACATCATAGTGTGCAAGAAACTTTAGGTGTTCTTCCGATTTTTTTCGTTCCGTAATATCAGAGAACATCCCTACATAGTTTGTAATGAATCCACTTTCATCCTTCACCGTATTGATACTTAACCACTCTGGATAGATCTCGCCATTTTTCCTTCGGTTCCAAATCTCCCCTTGCCAACTTCCCTTATCGTAGATCGTCGTCCACATATCTACATAAAACTGGGCATCATGTTGGTTTGAGGATAACATGCTGGGTTTTTTTCCGATTGCTTCCTCCGCAATATAGCCGGTTGTCGCCGTAAACGCAGGATTAACCCACAGTATGGTTCCTCTTGTATCTGTAATCATAATCCCTTCACTCGTATTCTCAAATATCCTGCTGTACAAGTGAAGTTTCTCTTCTGTTCGCTTGCGTTCTGTTATGTCCCAAAAAATTCCAACAAAATGAGTAATCTGTCCCTCTTCATCTTTTACAGCATCAATGGTTAACCACTCTAAATAGACTTCTCCATTTTTCCGCCGGTTCCAGATCTCTCCCTGCCAGGTTCCCTTCTCATAGATGCTCGCCCACATCTCAATATAAAAGCTTGGAGATTGCTTTCCAGACTGTAGAATACTTGGTCTCTTTCTTATTACCTCTTCTTCCGTATATCCGGTGGTCAATGTAAATGCGCGATTTACAGAAAGAATGGAACCCCGTTTATCTGTAATCACGATACCTTCATGGACATTTTGAAAGACTGCTGCGTATAAATCTGCTCGATTAACAAGATCCACACTCTCACCCCCTCGGAAAAACGGCTATCAAATTAATGAATGTCAAACACTCTTGTTAATCTTGTAAGTTCGAATAGTTCCTTCACATGACCATGCAATCCGTAGATGGATACCCCTCCACCATTCTGTACAGCCTTTTTCTGAAGGGCCACTAATACACCTAACCCTGAACTGTCAATATAATCTACCTCTGCAAGGTAAATAGAAAAATACTTATAACCCTTCTCAACATAAGGAAAAAGCTTTTCCCTCATGGCTGTAGCTACATCGACATAAATTCGCCCAGAGAGAGAGACATTAACTTGTCCATTCGCAGTTTGAATCTCTTTTATCATAACTAACCTCCTACAGTATTAAATGATTCGCCATGAATTTCTCCGGATATCCAGGGTTTCATTATATATCTATTAATGATAGCAATCATTTTTATTTCCTATTATAATACATAATCAATCCATTAAGTTGTTTCATTTTCGTAAACCCACTATACGACCACCTTTCTCATTATTCATATGTCATTTTTATGTCTGGTTTTGATTTTTCATAATTTCCACTATTAGCACGATATTAAAGTTGTTTTGTGAAAACGTTCACAAGTTCTTGTATACTAAACATACAATGAACCTAGTTGATAGTCAATTATTGGTTTTTTTGATCGCGAAAAAATAATTAAAAAGGAACGCAACTATTTGCACATCCTATAGTCTAATATAATAACTAAACTATTACGGATGGTTTAGGTGAGAGTTATTAAGGGCTTTCCTTTAGAGATGCGTCTCTAGTGGGAGGCCCTCTTTTTATATTTTCTAGTCTCTCTATCACTCTTGTAGAAACTAAACAGTCAAGGTACAATTGCTATCAACCCCCTCACATCTTTAAAAAGGAGAATCACGTTGGAGAAGCGATTACTACTTGGCAAACTGATCAAATGGATATTAATTATTGGTACAATCATCTTTCTTTACTTTCATTTTTCCGTATTTGTCCCCATCATCATGGCCTTTATTACCGCTTTAGTACTAGAACCTTTAGTCAAGTGGTTTCAATTTCGCCTTAGAACCAACAAAAGACTCATCCCTGTCTCCATTTCCTTCACTTTATTTGTTCTCGTCATAGGGGTGGTCATTCATTTTACTACTACTTATCTTGTACGAGAGGCCATCAAGTTTATTTATAGACTCCCTCATTATATGATTGAGATTAATGGATTTATTGATCAGTTGATAAGGGACTTTAACAAAGCGATCGCTGACGTTCCACAGAAGGACCTAATTATTAGAGAGCTAGAGCAACAGAGTCAAATGGCCCTAGCCAAAACACAAATGCTGTCGCAAACCGCTATCCCTACACTCGCTCAGTGGATTCAAGGTATTCCTAATATGATTGTCGTTACGTTAATCTATCTCATTACCCTTTTCTTACTTAGCTTGGACATGCCTTCCATCATTCAGAATTTCTACGCTCACTTTCAGGAAGGAACAAGCCAGAAACTGAAGTTTATTTTCCAACGTTTAAGTAAAGTATTTACAGGGTTTCTTAAAGCACAAGTACTCATCAGTATCGTCATCTTTGCTGTTGCCTATGTGGGTCTTCTTTATATCACTCCGAAGAACGCCCTCATTATGGCCATTATCATTTGGATTATTGATGTTATCCCACTAATAGGTTCCATTGTGATTCTATTACCTTGGTCTCTTTACACCTTAGTTTCCGGAGATACTACGACTGGGCTGCAATTAGTTACGCTTACCATTATCTTATTAATCTTGCGCAGAACCTTGGAACCCAAGATTATGGGGGATCAGATCGGACTTTCTGCATTACCCACTTTACTCTCCATTTATTTCGGATTTTACTTCTTTGGTTTTCTAGGAATGTTTATTGGTCCTCTATTATTCATCGCTTATCGCTCAGCTGTAGAGGTAGGCATTATTAGAACAAATTTTAAACTCTAAAAGAAATAAAGGATGAACCGAGAAACTGATGGTTCATCCTTTTTGTTTTATTATCAATAAAAAAAGCCCCTATCAAAAAAGAATAGGGACAAAGAGGATGTAAAAATATAAAAACATTCGACAAGAGAAAATTATACTGAGTAGTACAGAAAATGTCTATAGTTATTTTTTATCTCTACTATCACTTCCAACTTTCTCCTTCCCAAGCCATAATTGTTTATATATAATATAGTAAAAAGATGTAAAAAGATAAAAACAATCGACAATGTTATTATACAGTACAATGAGGCTGATCCACCCTTTTCGGATTAGCCTTTTTCTCTTTTTCTATCTTTCACAACAAGGATTTCGCTGGATTATGTAGAATTTTTTGATTATCTGTAGATATGAAGAAAGTTGAGGGGGGATTACTAGTGACAAAGCTAAATACCGAAGAGATCAAAGATTTCTTTGATGCCGTCATGGAAACATTGAACACCCTCGTCATTATCTTAGATCCACAAGGACGAATCGTCCAAATGAATCAAGCTTGCGAGAGAATTTCCGGTTATTTTTTAGATGAAATAAAGGGAGAATACTTCTGGAATGTATTCATTCCTGAGGAAGAAAAAAATACTATGATCACAGCCTATCAATCCCTACTAAAGAATAAAAAAGGAAAGCTAGAACACGTCAATGTATGGGTGAATAGAACTGGTGAAAGAAGACTTATATCTTGGAATAACCGCTGTTATCCCCATGGAAATAACCCTGTTCAATATGTGATCGGATCAGGTATAGACATAACAGAACAAAAAGAAGTCGAAGAGAAACTTAAACTAGCCCAACAAGATTTAAAAAATACAATAAGCTATCATCAAGGCGTTATCTTTAAGTTCATTAAAATTGGTGATCAGTACATCCATACGATGTGTGAAGGTAACCTTCATGATTCACCCCTTATTCCCTCGCTCATAGGTAAAAGTTTAGAAGAAATTATCCCTGTTGATAAAGCTCTAAGTCTCAACACTTACTATGACCGGGCATGGAATGGAGAGAGCTCTGTTTATTTCGAATACACCCTTCTTAATGGAATCACCCTCCTTGTCCGTTTGCGTCCGCGATGGGAGGATGGCAGAGTTATTGAGGTCATTGGCTCCGCTATCGATATCACGGATCAGAAAAGAATAGAACGGGCCTTTCGGGAGAGCGAAGCTCGTTATCGCTTAATTGCCGAACATACGACGGATCTTATTACTGTTTTAGATAGTCAAGGCAGAACCCTATACGCCTCTCCTTCCCACGAGACCGTGTTAGGATATCCTCCTTCCGCTCTAGAGGGAACCCTTCCTCTAGATCACTATCATCCGGAGGACAAGCCTATCATGCATCAAGTTCTTAGAGAAATTAGAGAAACTAAGAAACCTATAGAAATGGTATATCGGTTCAGACATGCGAATGGACATTGGATTTATATTGAATCCCGCGGCGTACCTGTATTTGATGATTCGGGTGAACTTAAGATCATTGTAAATATTAGTCGTGACATCACCAAGCGCAAGCAAACCGAAAACGAACTTCATGAGGCGAAAGAGCAACTTCGCAATATCTTTGATAATTTAGATGAGGTCTTCTTCTCCGTGGATGTAGCAACCGATAGATTCCTTCAGATATCATCATCCTGTGAATCTATCATAGGGATAAACCATGCTGATTTATTAAAAGATTCAAGCCTACTCTTTAGTGTCATAGATCCTGAAGACATACCAGGCATTATCGGTAAAAACAATGAACTGCAAAGCGGGAGAACAGTGACTTACGAACATCCAATTTACCATCCCACCGATGGAATCAAGTGGCTTAGAGCCAAAGCTATCCCCGTCATGAAGGAAGGACAACTCACTCGGATCGATGGTATTATCACAGACATTACAGAACAAAGAAAAACAGAGGAACTGCTTAGGAAATGGGAGCGGGTATCAGCTGTGGGAGAGATGGCTGCGGGAATAGCCCATGAAATTCGTAATCCACTCACCACTTTAAAAGGATTTTTACAACTCCTCCAGAAACAAACGGACGATCCAAAATACTTCACTCTCATGCGATCAGAGCTTGAGCGCATTGAAATGGTGACCAACGAATTCCTTATGTTGGCCAAACCACAAGCGAAACAATATATCCCTATTGACGTTGTTGTTTTGCTTGATGGTATTATTACGATCTACAACACGCAAGCCATTATCAAAAAGATCCAGATCACGCTAGAAACAGACGGCACCAGCCCCCAAATCCTAGGTGACCCTAATCAATTAAAACAGCTTTTTATAAACTTACTTAAGAATTCTCTAGAATCAATGACGAAAGGTGGAAATATTGTAGTTAAGGTCGCATCACAAGAAAATAATCAGGTCCTGATCCAGGTCATTGATCAAGGATGTGGAATTCCTGAAGAGCTTATCTCTAAGCTTGGGGAACCTTTTTATACCTTAAAAGAAAAAGGTACCGGCTTAGGTCTAATGATTAGTTATAAGATTATTAGAGAACATCAAGGACTGATCCAGATTAAGAGTCACGTAGGCGTCGGGACGGACATACACATCTCTTTCCCTCTTGCAAATTAAAAGCAAAAACCCCGTACTTGAGAAGTACGGGGTTTGTTATTATTTAATATGTATGGTGGAGCATAGCGGGATCGAACCGCTGACCTCTACACTGCCAGTGTAGCGCTCTCCCAGCTGAGCTAATGCCCCATAAGTTACACAACATAGAAGTTGTTGTGGTGCCGGCTAAAGGACTTGAACCCTCAACCCCCTGATTACAAGTCAGGTGCTCTACCAATTGAGCTAAGCCGGCAATATGGTGGACGATGACGGATTCGAACCGCCGACCTCTACGATGTCAACGTAGCGCTCTAACCAACTGAGCTAATCGTCCATTAAATTATGGTGGGCCCAAGTGGACTCGAACCACCGACCTCACGCTTATCAGGCGTGCGCTCTAACCAGCTGAGCTATGGGCCCTCTTGCTGCTATCTATAAGAACACCAGCGTTATTAACTTAATATGGAGCGGGTGATGGGAATCGAACCCACGCGACCAGCTTGGAAGGCTGGAGTTCTACCATTGAACTACACCCGCAATAGAATCTTGCACTACGCGAACTACGTCTTCTCAGTTGCGGTATATGGAGCGGACGACGAGACTCGAACTCGCGACCCCAACCTTGGCAAGGTTGTGCTCTACCAACTGAGCTACGTCCGCCTAATGGTGACCCGTAGGGGATTCGAACCCCTGAATGCATGCGTGAAAGGCATGTGAGTTAAGCCGCTTCTCCAACGGGCCAAGCTATAAATGTGATAGCGAAATTTATATTATAACATTTTTTCATAGTTGTCAAGGTTTCTTAAATCTTTTTTTATTTTATAAGTCATCTCCCTGACCACATTTAATAATTTAGCATAGATCTTTATACAAGTCATTAGAAAATTTTGCTGTTCAACTGTTTTCTACACTGTTTTTCCTGCATACCATCTCAAGTTTGTGTTATCTTATCAATAATAAGGTCAGACTGTAAGGTGGGATAACCGGCTTGAGAATTAACAAGTACATTAGTGAAACAGGAATTACTTCGCGACGTGAAGTGGATAAGTGGATTGCAGAAAGAAGAATAACCATTAATGGTGTAGTTGCCGAATTAGGAAGCCAGGTTCAACCGGGTGATGAAGTACTCATTGATAGTAAACCCATTAAAAGCAAACCTAGGTCTATTTATATTGCATTAAATAAACCTATGGGCATAACCACAACCACAGAGCAGCATATTGAGGGGAACATTATTGATTTTGTAAACCATCCCCAACGCATCTTTCCTATTGGACGTCTGGATAAGGACTCTGACGGCTTGATCATGCTTACGAACGATGGAGATATCGTCAACAGGATTCTACGATCCGAGAACAAACACGAGAAAGAATATATCGTTACAGTGGATAAACCCATAACTCCTGCCTTTCTTAAAGGTATGGCAGGGGGCGTAAGAATTTTAGGAACCAAAACATTACCCTGTAGAATCTTCAAAGTCTCCGATCGAGTTTTCCGGATCATTCTCACCCAAGGACTCAATCGCCAAATCCGTAGAATGTGCTCGGCCTTCGGATATCAGGTGCGTAGACTTCAACGCACCCGTATTATGAATATCCATTTAGGCGACCTTAAAGTTGGACAATGGCGCGACCTCTCGAAGGAAGAACTAAAGGAGCTGTTTAAGAGCTTAAATTACTCCCCTAAGCTCTAGGCTGAAGCAGACAAATCAGATCCATGGGTATTGTTTTGGTCTGTACGTTGAGCCCAAAAACTATACCCTACAGCTGCTACGATATAAGAAAGCAAAATAACCGGAAAAAGATCCTCTTTCCCGGTTACGACATTCCACGTTTATGGCAGCACACTCCCGCCTCTCATAAAACGATATTCATAATGCGTGTCGAATACATTGTCTATACGAACTCCTCCTGTCCTCTGACTCGCTGTATGCAGCATTCTTCCATTTCCTAAGTAGATTCCTACATGCGTAATCGTCTCATTATTTTTATTAATGCCACTGTAGTTCTCTCTAGTCGGCCCCTTATAAGACATAAAGAACAGTAGATCCCCTCTGCTCGCTTCACGGATATTCCATACTTTTCGATTAGAATGAGCATCTACATATCTCGCCTGGCTTCTCGAATCCTTAGGCAGATCCATCCCTAAAGAAGCGAGGTAAGCCCACCTAGTAAAATCTGAGCAATCGAACGCACTTGGATCTGATCGATCTGAACCATATTGGTAAGGAGTGCCCATATAATTCTTACCTAAGGAAATTACGTTCTCCACATAGCTCCCATTCAAAGGCGGAATGCTTCTGTTAGGGAACACCTCATGAATCGTATTGTAATCATGTCCTTGATGATGACTAATAGAGGCTCCGTCAGTTAATTCACTTTCTAAACCAAGATCCCCTATATGAAAGAGTCCATCTTGATTAAGTATTTCCGGATTATTTCCTCGATCATCTGTAGGCATTTCATAAATCATGTTCCCATTAGCCTGATTTAGATTTGCCTGCGTGTTTTGCTGTTGTTGACCACAGCCAACTAAGAGAAGTAATACACCCATGATGATTAACTTGTTCAGCACCATTCATCCACCTTTTCTTGTTGTTGTCTTTAGTTATTCCCTGGATGTGAAAAGGATATTTGAATGGAATTGAACCCCTACCCCAAGCGTTTGAAGTTGGTTTAGTTAAAGTTCTTGCGTTGGTCTGTGTTGAGTTGTACATACTGGTTGATTTATTTGGAATCATTATTGGTTCGTGACTACGTAACAATCGTTCGTAACAATAGGGCCCGGATTCATGAGTATCAGCAATGACTAGGTCTATCGGCTACGAATGGTAGATGTTTAATCTGCAATTATTACACCTTTGTAATAAAAAGGACGTTGTTCGTGACTTTTTTTGTTCTCTTATTTGAAATAGATACAGCATCGGGAGTTCCGGGGGGGCGTTCATGACAAAAATGGATAAATACGTGAGTATTGACTATAAATCGTGAGTATCCTGTAAAAGACAGACTTCTCAAGCCTTTTAGTTTCCCTATAACCAATGGTCCGGGGAAGTATTTTGAACGCACCCTCTAAAAATAAACCCTTTTAACCGTAAGAAGGTCCCCTACGTCCCCCTGACTAAGAAAATTTTAAAATAAAAACCAAAAAAGTGACCCCTAAAATAGACTAAAATGAAAAAAGCCTGGCTTCCGCCAAGCTAATTCTCCTCAAACCTACTATGATGCAATCTGTTTATGAGATGAGGAACGACGAAACTGAATATCTGAGATAAAGAAAATACTACTCAAAATAACTACAAGCCCAGCAACCATACCAAGTGTAATTTTCTCGCCTAGGAAAACCACACCCCAGATCATGCCAAACAATGGAATCAAAAAAGTTACACTAGCCGTCTTTGTCGGTCCAACACTAGTAATGAGATAAAAATACAATAAATAAGCAATAGCTGTGCACAATAATGCCACCCCAACAACAGAGAACACAACAACGGGAGTTACATCAGCTGTGGATGGCGGTAATTGGAATAAGGTAAAGGGGAGGAGCAGTAAAGATGCTCCCATTTGTTGTCCTACTGCCAATGGTAAAGGTGATACACCTACAAAGTACTTTTTAGTGTATACGCCTGCAAAACCATAGGATACGGTAGATAAAACGGAAAGAACGATGGCAAAAATTACATGGGGTGTATATTCTATTGGGCTCCACCCAACGAGTATCATTACACCTATAATCCCAACCATAATACCTATCCACTTTCTTAAGCCCAATGGTTCCTTCATCCAACCCCATACGACAAGCGCCGTAAATAGCGGTGTCATGGAATTAAGTAGGGCTGACATCGATGCATTTAAGTAAAGAGCCGCTGTTGCAATAAACACAAATGGAATGGCTGCATTCAGAGCACCGATCATTAAATAGGATTTCCATCGTTGCCTCCATTCTGAAGAACGGCCAATAACCACCATATAAATAAATAGGGCTATAGCCGCGATGCTCACACGACCTTGAATGGTAAGGAACGGACCTAATACAGGTGATGCAATTCGGATAAAAAGGAAAGAAGCTCCCCATAATGCCGCAAGAGCAAATAGCGCCCCAATATCTTTAATTTTCATGTGTTCTCCTATGAGCTGGTGTGTATTTGTTAACTAAAAATGGAAAGTTATTGAAACTAGTATATCATTTTGATAGAGTTTATAATAGCTACATAAGAGCCCCTTCACAGATTCTTGTGATGGGGCTCTTATGTTTTACATTAAGAAGAAGTAGAATACAGCCGCTAAAATGAAACGATAAGCCGCAAACCACTCCAGTTTTAATCGCTTAATTAAGTTGAGGAAGGTGACTACTGCAATCATAGCCACGACGAAAGCAGAGATAAAACCGATAAGGAATAATACTAGATCATCGGAAGTTAAGAATTCACGACTATTATACATATCTAATACCGTTGCTCCAAACATCACGGGTACGGATATAATAAAGGTGAAGTCAGCTGCTGCTTTCTGACTTGTCCCTAGTAAGAGACCACCAGAGATCGTCGATCCTGACCTAGAAAAGCCAGGCCACAACGCAAGGCACTGAAACAGACCGATACCAAATGCTTGCTTATATGTAATCTCATCCGTATTCTCGGCAGTAACTTTGACCTTAGCTCGAGAAGCCACAATCATTAAGACACCACCAACAATTAATCCAATTAATACTGCAGTTGGCCCGAACAAGACTTGTTTGATAAAATCCTTGAAAATTAGATATACGATTAAAGCAGGCAACATCGCAATGATCATATGAATAGCGTTCAACTTCTTAGCCGTAAAGTTTAAACCCAATAGATTCCTCAATATTTCCATGTATCTTTTCCAATATAGAACAAGAACCGCCATAACCGCTCCGAGCTGGATCACAATTTTAAACGTGGTGGCTGCGTCTCCTTCAAAATCAAGAAGATGTCCTACTAGAATCAAATGTCCCGTTGATGATACCGGGAGAAATTCCGTTAATCCCTCTACTATACCTAAAATAATAGCCTTAATCATATCAGACATAGGTCATATCCGCCTTTCATTTGACGCTTCTCGTTAATCATCATACAGTGTTTCTTGAAAATGAGGTAGTTATTTTTTATAAGCATCCACGCTAAAATAATACCTTGGGTGCGAAGTACAAAGGGAACCAAAATCAAAAACCAACCAGGATGAAAAAATCTGGTTGGTTCTTTAATCTACGACCCTAAGCCTCAAGGGTTTCATGCTCCTCAACTTCTTTCATGCTCATGAAAACTTTTTTTACGCGTTCACGTTGAGGCTTTGAAATTAATACATACAGTATGTCCCCTACACATAATCTGGTGTTACCCCGAGGGGTTATTAATTTTTCCCCTCTTATAACGGCTGTAATCAATGTATCTTCCGGAAGAAGCAAAAGGTGCAATTCTTTACCTACAACGCTTGATTCTTCTTCAATATGAATCTCAATAATTTCATTGTTGGTCTTCCCCATAGAAACTAATTCCAAACTATGAGGAACGCTAACCTTGTCTCCTCCAGATAATCCAAGTTTATTCGCTAGAGGAGATATACTGGATCCTTGTACAAGAGCCGAAATAAAAACAACGAAGAATACCACATTAAAGAATAATTGACCATTTTCAAGACCGGCAATTAAGGGGTATGTTGCCAATACGATAGGTACAGCTCCCCTTAAACCTGCCCATGAGATAAAGACCTTTTCTTTCACCGAGAACTTCATAAAGCTTGTGCTGATAAATACGCCTATTGGTCTAGCCACAAACATTAATAGGATCGAAAGGGCTATACCTTGCCATGTCACAGCAATTAACTCGGCTGGGAACACAAGCAATCCCAGTATGATAAACATCAGAATTTGCATCATCCACGCAAAACCTTCATTAAATCGAAAAATAGAATGACGATACGTTAAATCGGAGTTCCCCATCCAAAGAGCCATGACATAAACGGCAAGAAGTCCGCTTCCGTATAATAAGGCAGTTGAACTATAAGTGAAAATAGCAAAAGCTAAGGCAAGAACAGGATATAAACCAGAGGAATCCAAATTGACTCGATTAATGCTCCAAACCGCTACTCTACCCATAATTAATCCCATCAATAGACCAAAGCCCATTTGCCACAAAAATGCCACTATCAGGGTAAATAAACCATTCGATTCTGGTGCGTGTATTAATTGGATAAGAGAGATGGTAAGAAAGACCGCCATTGGGTCATTCGTTCCAGATTCCGCTTCTAGAACAGAGGTCAAACGACGCTTGATATTCTTATTACCAAGAACCGCAAATACCGCGGCCGCATCCGTTGACCCTACAATAGCCCCAAACAGCATTCCTTCTAACCAAGATACCCCAAGTATATATTTTGCAAAAACTCCAATTACAACCGTCGTTAACACAACACCTAATGTTGCGAGTGTAAGAGAAGGAACAGCTACCTTACGTACATCTGTCCATTTCGTTTGTAATCCACCCTCAAATAAGATAACAATAAGAGCAAGTATTCCAAACAGTTGTGTTAAGAAAGCATTATCATAGTAAACAAAATGACTTAATACCATCCCTACGACAATAAAGAGAACAAGGGATGGTAACCCAAAACGAGTAGAGAACTTCGTTGTAATAACCCCAACAACTAAAAGAATTGCAAACAGAAATATTGAATTATCGGTTGTAAATTCCATTTACACCGTCCTCCATAAATAATTTTTTATAAAAGAACATCGTCCTTTCTTTATAATGGATATATCTATAGTAAGTAAGAATACTCTACTCAATATGACAGTATGCCCACCTTTTCCTTCAACTCATTGACTTTACAAGCCCATTCCTCAAGACCATTTGTTAATAACTTGGAGATCTTCCAAGCCTTATTAGATCCCATAATTATCATACCATACTTTTAGTACTTATTTTATGAGAGCCACCCTAAATAAACACATTATCAGAAAAGCTTTTTCAAAAACATATTCGTAGCCTAGGTCTCCTAACCAAAATCATAAGTTTCAACTATTCATTGAATAGTTTGCAAACTTACATCAATTAGTCTCTTGGAACCGTAAAGATCATTTTAGGATGGAAAATGCTATAAAATTGACATTTTATACTTATTAGTTTAGAATGTTTACATATAAAAAGTTGATATAGCAACTGGGTTAGTTTAACACAAGAACTTCATTTATTCTTAACAATACTCACTTTCGATTAGTTGCTACAACACCGTAAAATATAGTTGCTATATCAACCAAACTACAATGAAAGTTTTATGGAGGTATATAAAATGGCTAAGGTTCTGTTTGTAAAAGCAAATTGTCGTCCAGTTGAACAAGCGGTAAGTGTAAAGCTCTATGAAGCTTTTCTTGAAAGTTATAAGGAGTCTCATCCAGGAGATGAGATTATAGAGCTTGATCTTTTTGAAGAGAACCTACCTTATTACGACAATGATAAAATGAACGGTATGTTTAAACTCGGGAGAGGATTAGAACTTACGGAGAAAGAAAAAGAAGCTACTGATTTGGTTAACAAATACTTGAACCAGTTCCTTTCTGCCGATAAGATCGTGTTTGCTTTCCCACTATGGAATTTCACCATCCCTGCTGTGCTTCATACGTACTTAGACTACCTCGGTCAGGCTGGCAAGACGTTCCGCTATACTCAAGACGGTCCAATAGGTCTGCTCTCTGATAAGAAAGTTGCCCTTCTTAATGCAAGAGGAGGGGTCTACTCAGAAGGACCAGCTCAAGCAGTGGAAATGTCTGTGAAATATGTATCTGCTGTTCTTAATTTCTGGGGCATTACAGATATCACATCCGTCATTGTTGAAGGACATAATCAATTCCCTGATAGAGCAGAAGAGATTATTGGAGATGGTATTGCAAGAGCAGCCACAGCAGCAAACCAGTTATAAAATTTAAATTATAAAAAGGGGCTGTAACTGGGTTTCTCTTTCCCACGCAGTCCCTTTTTCCTTAACTCTTAAATAGGTAGAATCCCATATAAAATATCATTACGCTTCCTAATAATGATACTAAAACATAGAATACCGCTTTCTTGTAATGCTGATGACGTAGTAATTCCACGCTCTCCATACTAAACGTTGAAAAGGTGGTAAAAGCACCAAAAAATCCGATACCCAGTCCGAGGTAAGTTAGGTTATTATATACATTTACCGGGAAATCCTCTAAATATAAACCAAATAATATACCTAGTCCCGCCGAACCAAGCAGATTACACAGCATCATCGCAATTGGAATCGGTGGATGCAGAAACTTTCTCATGATCAGAAGTCCAACTAGGTAACGAGCGATGGCCCCAGCCGCTCCACCAATCGTTAGTGAAATAAGGCTCATTTCGTTTCCACCGTCCTCGTTTTTAATAATTTACTCCCTCGTCTCCCTACAACAAAACCCACAAATGCTAAGGATAGTCCACCAAACAGGGATATGGATAAATATAGAACAACTTGATGAATAGAAGAATGCTGATGCATCATAAATGTATCTGCTGCTAAAGTGGACATCGTCGTAAAGCCACCGCAAAAACCAACACCTAAGCCTAAACGAAGCCATTCCTTCATCTTTCGATGCAATAACCAACCTGTTAGCACACCAAGTATAAAACTCCCGACCAAATTTACTAATATTGTCCCTAATGGGTATCCGAAACCAACGGTATTTATATTGAACATATATCTAAAATTTGTCCCAAGTGCCCCTCCCAGACCAATAGCGAGTAGATTTCGCCAACTCATCTTTCCACTCCTTCTATGCTTTCATTTAGTATAGTCTTTAGCGGTGGTGACATTTCGCGGCTATTTATCTCTCCCATAGATAATCTCCCGTTAAAAATTTTTTGTCCTGCATCCAATTATTAATTTATATTTAACCATAATCAATAATTATAGCTTTCCAGGTGGAGGGGTCGAGTTGGAGGAAGACCTCATTACAGGACTCAGAAGAGAAGTTGCAGAGGAAACAGGGGCTCGGAATATAGAAGTTCTGCGCAAGTTTGGCATCATTGACGAGTATAGACCTCAGTATAAACCGGAGTATGATCTCATTCATATGATTTCGTATTTTTATGTATGCCAGACGGTGGCGCTCTATATCTGATGGGATAAGCGGAGAAACTTCCGCTATTGCCCACAGATGGACAAAAATCTGCTAAATAGGCGGCATTTTTTCCGCTAACTCGGAAATTCACCCCAGGAACCCACTCTCTAACACAAATAACAGGAATTCCTTCCCTTATTTGAACATTATGAGCACCCCTTTTAAAAATAACCGGAAATTCTCCGCTTATTCTTGGCAGCTAACCTCCCTGCCTGTCTTCGAATCAAGTTCGCACTCAAAATAAAAGAGTTCGTCTCCCGAACCCTTCGCAGTAAATTTCATTTTTTAGTTTTGGACAAACATGGCTGTAACGATGGTTATCAAGTATTTAATAGGTTGATACTTGAGATGGCGGTTTTCCTCAAAAATTTGCTTTAACTCTTTTTTTGTTTCTTCCTTGTCGCTCTCCCATGACTCAAGGGCTTTCCTACGGTATTGAGATTCGAAAATCACCCATCATTCCCCCAATTGGTCATAATAATGAAAACGCTTACCATTATTATACATCTCTTAAAGGGGATTTCCAAACAATTTTATCTGAATATTACAAAAGGTATTTCCAGATATTCATTTTCTAGAACAAGATAAGAAGGAATCAATTGGTCCCTACTACTTATATCCCTCTAGAACCGAGGTCATTAGATATGGTTTGAGCCGTATCCATGACGAAATTAATCCACTTCTGTATGTTCTCTTCCATTCTTTCCGAAGGACCAATAATACTGAGTGCTGCGAACACTTCTTCATTAGCATCTCGTATGGGGGCAGCAATACCCGTTACCCCCACATTTCTCATGTTGGAGCTAAATTCATAACCGTTTTGTCTTATATTGTTCAATCTTTGTTTCATTTCGTCCGCTGCTTTTACACTATACGGCGTAAAGGTCTTCATTTCTTGGGACAAGACTTCCTCAATTAATTCTTCGGACTGAAAGGCTAATATACTCCTAGCTGCTGATGTGGAGTAAAGAGGAAAACGACGATAAATATCCACATTAAATCGAACGGGATGGGGAGAGTCAACTTTATCAATATAAATGGCATCTTTACCATCAAGGATACATAAGCAAACAAGCTCTTTCGTTGAATCAGCTAGCTGTCTTAGATAAGGCTTGCTAAAGTCCACCATGTCATGATTTTTCAAGACTCTATTCCCTAATTCGAGTAAAGTGTAGCCCAGGGAATATTGTTTGTTTTTAGGATTCTGACGTATGAAGCCCTCACTCTCCAGTGTGATTAACAGCTTATGTACAGCGCCCTTCGACATATTTAGTTTTTTACTAATTTCTGTAACCCCAAACTCTTTTGATGAGTTTAGAAAAAGCTTTAAAAGGGTACAGGCATTCTTAACAGAGGATAAATAATTGTCCATGACGGTCTTCCTTTCTTTAGCGAATACTGCCAGTTCTCTTAATTATATAAAAATTTACATTAGTATATTGATGTTTTTTGTCGAAAATGGTAATATCTCTTCATAGGTTCCCTATACAAAAACAACGTTCACGTATAGAGAACAGTATATCATGAGGGGGCACATTATGAAAAGAAAATTATGGTCCATTTTATCCGTTACCTTGTTGGCCGGATCTTTGCTAACAGGTTGTGGAGGAGCGAAGCAAGATTCAGCCGCACCGGCAGCACCAACACCGTCTACAGAACCACCTGTTGCAGAGGTAAAGATGGAATCGGAGCTTATTGTTGCGGGGAACGGAGCAACGGTAGAAACGCTTATGAAGGACAAGATCTTCAAACTATTTAACGAAAAGTATCCTGATGTGAAGTTAACGTATGTTTCAGGTGTTTCCACGGATATTGTAGCCAAGGTTAAAGGTCAACAAGCTTCTCCACAAATCGATGTCGCTATTATTGAAGGTGGAGAACAAGAAAAAGGAAGACAAGAAGGGCTGTGGGAACCTTTAACTGCAGATATGATTCCGAATCTTAGCCGAGTGCCTAGTGATCTAGCCATGACGGAGAATAGCGGAGTAACTGTAAACTTCACGCCAATGGGAATTTCTTATAACAGCAAAGTTGTACAAGAGAAGGGACTTCCTGTTCCTACTTCATGGAATGATTTGGCTCGACCAGAGTTAAAAGGTAACATCACTATTACAGACGTTAAGAGTAACTTTGGACGTTCTGCTCTTATTATGCTTTCTTATGCTAATGGTGGTTCTGAAAAAGATATGGAGCCTGGTTTCAAGCAGATGGAAACGATTGCAGGGTATATCCCAACCTTTGCAAAGAGTGCGGCTCAGTTACAACAAGATTTGCAAAGTGAAACAGCAGCTTACACTACATGGACCATGGCAAGAAGCTTAACGCAAAAAGCAGCCGGGCTTCCTCTTGAGTTCGTGTTCCCGCAAGAAGGTGGAAACATCGTACCAAACGTAGGCGTTATGATTAAAGGGGCTAAGCATCCTGAGGCGGCAAAAGAATTCTTGAACATGATACTAACCGATGAAGTTCAGAAGTTATATGCAACCGATCTTTACTATAACCCAGCAACAGACGTAGAGCTTCCAGCTGACGTTGCAAAAACACTAGAGTTTGATCGTTCTAAAGTCGTTAATTTTGATTATGAAGCGATTGCAACCAGCATGCCTGCATGGCTAGACCGTTACGACAAGGAAATATCAGTAAAAATAGGAAAGTAGGTATAAGCCATGTTTGATGTGGAATTGAAAAATATTCAAAAGCGATTTAATAACCAAGCGGTTGTTAAAGACTTTAACCTACAGATCGAGCAGGGGGAGTTTATCTCCTTCCTCGGTCCTTCCGGTTGTGGGAAGACTACAACCCTGAACATGGTTGCGGGATTCCTCGAGCCTGATGAAGGAGAATTGCTCATTAAGGGTAAAAAGATGAATGGTGTTCCCCCTTATAAGAGAGAACTAGGCATGGTATTTCAAACCTATTCCCTCTTTCCTCATATGACGATTGAAGAGAACATCGGATATGGATTGAAGTTTCGTAAGGTACCTAAATCTGAAATGAAAGATCGTATTCAAAAAGTGCTTGAACTTATTAAGCTTCCTCATGTTGCTGATCGATTTCCAAAGCAACTATCCGGCGGACAGCGCCAACGGATCGCAATAGCTAGAGCTCTCGTTATTGAGCCTTCCTTATTGCTGCTTGATGAGCCATTGAGTAACTTAGATGCCAAACTTCGCCATGAACTTCGAAATGAGTTGAAGCGACTTCATCAAGAAATCGGTGTCACTACCATTTTTGTTACGCACGACCAAGAAGAAGCTTTATCTTTATCCGATCGTATTGTGGTCATGAGCCACGGGAATATTGAACAGATTGGGAAGCCATGGGATATCTATCATCATCCTAAGACTGAATTTGTTCATACGTTTATCGGAAGCACCAACCGTATTGACGGTACCCTCGTTTCCAAGTCAGGTACTGAACTGACGATTAAAACGGCACAGGGCTTGATTCGATCCACTACCCATTCAGTGGATACCAATATAGGAGGTCCTATATCCGCTTATGTGCGTCCAGAAAAAATCCGACTTGTTCATGATCATGGTGGTGAACTCACGACCAATCAGTTCAGAGGAACCGTTACCATGATGAACTTTTTAGGGGCTTTTATGGATTGTGATGTTACAAATGGAGATATGAAGCTTACCGTAAAACTGCAGTTGAATAATGACAATATGTCTATACAAACTGGAAAATCCGTTATTTGTGAGTGGAATTCTGAGGATCTGTTCTTGATCCCAAGAGGGGAGGCTTAGGGGAATGACTACCCTTTCCTCCAAATCTGCTAAGACTCTTAGTATTATCCTGTTACTGATACCAGCCATGGTAATTTTGTTAAGTGTATTTATCATCCCGATGCTCAACATTTTAATGATTAGTTTTCAAGATAAACAACAGCAATTTAGTTTGGCCAATTACCTGCTGCTCTTCCAAGACCCATTTTATATGCAAGTATTATGGAAGACGATTAAGCTAAGTTTATGGACGGTGGCTTGTACCATTCTTCTTGGATACCCTGTTGCTATGTATATGTCACAAGCCTCAGGCAAGATGAGAGGAATCATTACTCTATTAATTCTATCGCCCCATCTAATTAGTGTGGTTATTCGGAATTTTGGATGGGTTGTTATTCTCGGGCCTAAAGGCTGGGTTAATGAAATGTTATTGAAATTGGGAATAATTCAGGAACCGTTGAGACTACTTTATAACGAGCTTGGCGTAATTATCGGTCTAACAGATGCTTTTATTGCCTATATGGTAATAGCCATTGCTACAAGTCTTTATACTATTGATTCCTCCCTCTATAAAGCAGCCTCCATTCTTGGAGCATCCAGATTTCAAGTATTTAAGACTGTAACTTTACCACTAAGTTTGCCTGGTTTGTTTGCAGGAACCATTCTCGTATTTAGTTTGTCTATGAGTGCGTTTGTCACACCTGCACTAATGGGGGGAACATCAGTAAAGGTAATCCCAGTCTTAGCGTACGATCAGATAATGGCTACATTGAATTGGCCATTAGGCGCAGCCTTAGCGTTTCTACTTTTAGGTAGTACCGTAGTGTTGGTGACCGTCTTTACTCGTCTTTTTGAGACGAAGAAATATAAAGAGGTGTTTGCTTCATGATTCGATTTTCCTGGCTGGGCCTACTTACGTTCCTCATCATATTGTTTGTCACGGCACCTCTTTGGGTAATTATACCAACCTCTTTCACGTCGGCTGGTTACTTATCCTTTCCCCCTGTAGGGTTCTCCTTGCAGTGGTATTACAAAATTTTGGAGAGACAAGAGTTTGTTGATTCCCTCATTTTCAGCTTACAACTAGCAGCGATTACAGCTATTCTATCTACGTTAGTAGGAACGTTGGCTGCTTTTGCCATAGCGAAGTACCGTTTTCCGGGGAGTACGATTATCAATAATCTATTGCTCTCTCCTTTAACGGTTCCTTCCTTAATTATTGGAATCGCGGCTCTTGTATTTTTTACGAGAATTGGACTCTCTGGTACGTTTTTAGGATTGCTGTTGGCTCACATTCTCATCTCGATTCCTTATGTAGTTCGGCTTGTATTAACGGGCTTAACAAGCTTTGACTTCACCTTGGAACGAGCTGGATATATGCTTGGTGCTAGTCCATTTCGGGTATTTTGGGATATTACTCTTCCGTTGATTCGACCAGCTATTTTTTCCGGAATGATCTTTTCATTCTTGACGTCCTTTGATAACGTCACCGTGTCTTTGTTCTTGGTTTCTCCGGATACCACAACACTTCCGTTAGCTATCTTTAGTTATATGCAAGAGACACTTGACCCCCTTGTGGCATCCATATCATCGGTTGTTATTTTACTAAGCTTACTGTTCATTTTTATTCTTGAGCGTGTATATGGTTTAGACCGCATGTTCGGATTAAATTCACATTCACACTAATGGAGTTGTCTATTTATGGCTTTGCTTTCACACATCAAGAAGGAGTTACCTCAATTTCTGAATCTATTGGAAGAGAGTGTCAATATGGACTCTCCATCGAAAGAAAAAGAACAAAATGATCAAGTAGCCCAGTGGTACGCTACTCAATTTGAATCTATTGTTGGCGGTCGTTCTGAGATCATTCAAAACCAAGACTATGGGAACATCGTACGGTGCACCTTTGGGCAGGGTTCTAAGCAAATTTTGATCATGGGACACTATGACACGGTCTGGCCGATGGGCGAAGCGACTAAACGCCCCTTCTCTATTAAAGAGAACAAGGCCTACGGACCCGGTGTATATGATATGAAAGCAGGTCTCCTGCAAGCTTTTTTTGCCTTAAAAGCACTTCGAGATCTAGACCTCTTTCCAGTAGATACGCAGGTCGTGTTGTTCATTAACAGCGATGAAGAAATCGGCAGCCCAAGTTCAAGGAAGTGGATTGAAGAGGAGGCCAAGCGTTCTCATGTCTGTTTTGTATTAGAGCCTCCTCTTGAGCCATTGGGTGCGCTAAAAACCTGGAGAAAAGGAAGTGGCCGATTCTATCTCACGGTCAAAGGAATTTCTGCACATGCCGGAGTTAATCCAGAAAGTGGTGTCTCCGCCATTGAAGAATTATCCCATCAAGTCCTTCGTATCCATTCCTTTACGGATTACGCTAACGGAACCACCTTAAATGTTGGACTAATTAAAGGTGGAATCGGAGCTAACGTCGTGGCGGAATCGGCTGAAGCTGAAATTGATGTAAGGATAAAGTCTATTGAGCAGATGAAAAAGATCGAGGAGGAGCTTCTCCACCTTCAGCCTGTGCTAAAAGATACTGAGCTTTCTATTAAAGGCGGGTTTATCCGACCTCCAATGGAGCGAACAGAAGGCGTAGGCCTCCTCGTCTCCCAAGCAAAAAAACTAGGGAAATTGCTAGATTTAGATTTACAAGAACAAGGCACAGGTGGAGTGAGTGACGGCAATTTTACAGCAGCTTGTGGCATCCCGACTCTCGATGGGCTAGGTGCTAGAGGTGGTTATGCCCACTCCCCTCACGAATTTGTAGATATCGATCAGATTCCAGTAAGGACCGCACTGTTAGCATTGTTAATTCAAGAATTAGAGTTTTAATAAGTGACTGCGGACATACAGTTTTATATCAACGACCAAGCAAAAACAGGCAGAGATCTCTATGAATCTCTGCCTGTTGCAATATGTTCAGTTATGATAAACGTTATATTAATTTCTCTTTTCCTTAGTTCTAACAGTAACTATCTTTTCGGTTTATCTCATTATCACAGCGTTTATTCAAGCTCTACTGCAGCTTGTTGTATTCATGCACGCTGGTGAAACGGAAGATAAATGGATAATTTATGGGAAATTGTATTTTATGATTGCCATGGCTCTTATCACCGTTTTTGGAACATTGCTCATTTTCCTTTGGGATATGTAAGATTTATACAAGATTCCAGAACAGGAATCATACAAAATGGGCTAGGCAGATATCTGCCTAGCCCTTACACTGTTATCTTCTCCTTAACTCATCTCATTATTTTGAAAGTCATCATGTTGGATTATTAGTTGCCACCATTGGAAAAGATAAATAAAAAAGGGAAGAATTGGGTTGAGTAAATTGGGACTTTTTTTTAAGAAAAAAAGAAAAACAAACCAAAATCAATCGGTTGAACATATAAAAGACCTAACGGAATTTATAAAGAGCTCCTTTCATTACCCTAACAACAAAGATTTTAAAATAAGAGAAGTTTTCATCCCTAGTTTGAAACGAACAGCACAGTTATTCTTTCTTGAAACGATAGTAGATTCACAAGAATTGGAAACAGCTATCATTCGACCACTAACATTAGATTATTCTGAATCACGTACACTCCAATCGTTAATAACGGCTAAATCTATAGAGATAGCGAGTGATCGTAAGGATGCCCTTACAAAAATGGTAAAAGGGTCTGTTGGATTAATCGTTGAAAGGGACAAAAATATCTATCTCCTCAATGTAACCAAATTTCCTAAACGTTCGATTGGAAAAGCAGAGAGTGAAATTGTTTTAAAAGGACCTAAAGAGGCTTTTACGGAATCCGCATCTGATAATATGGGGTTAATTCGCAAGCGAATTCTAAATGAGAACTTGGTATTTGAAAATGTAACTGTGGGTAATATATCCAATAATGATGCGGTAATTGTCTATCTCAGTAATGTGGCAAATGCTAACCTCATTGATTCGGTTAAGAAAAGAATTAAAGAAATACAGAGTGATGGGGTCATTAATCTAGAAATACTTGAACAATACATTGAAGATAATCCAAAATCACTGGTAGCAACGATGGCATATACGGAAAGACCGGATCGGGTCGCATCACATATTGATCAGGGTTATGTAGCAATTCTCATGGAAAACTCCTCAAGTGCTTTATTATTACCTACAACCTTTTGGTCTTTTTTCCATTCGGTGGAAGACCACTATCTTCGTATGCCTTATGGAAACTATATTCGAATTCTACGAGTGATAGCCCTACTCATTGCAATGTTAACTTCGGCTTCTTATGTTGCTATCACTAATTTTCATAGTGAAATGATACCCCCTGATTTACTGCTTGCGATTGCAGGGGCTAGAGAAAAGGTGCCCTTTCCCATTGCCGTAGAAGTTTTAATCATGGAAGTCGCTTTTGAACTCATACGTGAAGCTGGACTTCGTATTCCAAGTGCTATTGGCCCAACGATTGGCATTGTAGGTGCTTTAATTTTAGGACAAGCCGCAGTAGAAGCGAATATTGTTAGTCCTATCATCATTATAGTTGTAGCCATCAGTGGTTTATCCTCTTTTTTAATCTCAGATATTAGTTTTAATTTTGCTGTTCGTATCGGTCGATTTGGATTTATTTTGGGGGCAGCCACGTTTGGTTTCTTAGGCATCATGGGAGTTTTGGTCATGGGTCTTTCTTATTTAACAACAATAAAATCTTTTGGAGTACCGTTTTTTGCTCCTATGACCCCTCAATATAGGTCTAGTGGAGATACCATATTTCGAAGGATTGTGCAAAATGAGTTGTTTCGACCTGCCTTTTTGAAAACCAAGCGACCAAGGAGAAAAGGATGAGTAACTATTCACAAGGAAAAATTGGAATAAGAGAATTCGTTTCTCTTATTCTTCTTTCGATCGGTTCAAAACTTACAGATATGACTCCAGCCATTATCTTTAATCACGTTAAACAATCCACATGGATGGTCCCTATTTTTTCACTTATTATTATTGCTCCATCCCTTTTCATTTTACTTTCACTTTTCAAACGGTATAAAGATAAAAACTTATACGATATTATCGTACATTTGTTTGGTAAGTATATTGGTTTTATTGTAGGTATCCTCCTTTTTATCATAGTTATCGAAGCCATAATAACATCAAGTCGCAGTTACTCAGATATTCTGGGAACCATGTATTTTACAACAACTCCTCTTTTGGCTATTTACGGGGTATTCATCGGGGTAAGTTATATGGTTGCTAAAATGGGATTAGAAGCGATTGGTTCTTCTGCTTATCTTACGATTCCATATATAAAGGTAACCTTACTATTGCTTGGAATTCTCGGTTCATCTGAAGGGGTATTCGGAAGAGCCTTCCCACTTTTAGGTGATGGTGTGGATGTCATTTTAAAAGAATCACTTCTTAAGAGCTCGATCTTTGGAGATATTTTCGTTTTAACGATGATTTACCCCTTGGTCATGGAGGGAAAGAATTTTAGAAAAGGGTTGTGGATGGGGCTGGTCATCACGGCAGTGGAGATATCCTTCTTTATTTTCGTTTATGCCATCGTTTTTCTAGAAAAAATAGCCTACCCCTTTCACGAACTGGCACGATATGTTCGCTTAGGAACCTATTTTACCAATATTGAAACCCTATTTTTGGGATTCTGGCTCATCGCTGCCCTTATTCGCTTTGCCATTTATCTTTATATTGCTTCCCTATTGTTTGGGGCTATTTTTAAAATCAAAGAATTCGAACCTATATTATTACCTTTGACTATTATCGTGATTCTTGCCGGTATGTTGCCTGAAAATCCTATCTATAACGTCCTACATTATCGGGACATGCTTTTAAACATCGATTCCTTCTTCTTTTTGGGTTTACCCATAGTCCTCTGGCTAACGGCTAAATGGAAAGGGGATTTGTCTACATGAGAATGTTCCATATCATTTTTCTCCTTACATCATTTTTTTTGACTACGGGTTGTTGGGATAAAACTGAGTTGGAGGAACTTGCAGAAGTCATTGTAATTGGAATCGACCAAGCGGAGAACGGATATATCAACATTACCTATAAAGTAGCTAACCCTGAAGTAGGGACATCAGCAAAAGCTGGAGGTAATGAAGAAGAACCTGCTCAAACGTTTTCTCTTACTGCTACCGATTTCTTTAGTGCGAAAGATATCGCTAACTCCTTTATTACACGGAAAATGACTTATAATCACGTTCGAACTCTTATTGTTTCCGAAGATTTTTCACGTAGTGATGAATTCTTAAAGTTTGCCTATACCATGACTCGTGACAGAGAGCTTCGACGTGATACATGGCTTATCATCTCTAAGGAAAGTGCCAAGGAGTTTATTCAAAATAATAAACCAAAATTTGAAACCAGACCTCATAAATACTACCAATTTATGATGCAAAGATCGATGGAGACCGGTCTTGTACCACCTTCTAGCCTTCATCGTTTCCTTCAAGTGATGGAAGGAGGAGAAGACTTATTTCTAGCTCCTTATGTGACTACAAAGAAGGAGAATAAAAAAAAGGATGGAAACGAAGACGAATTTCTGGCAGGGCAAGTTCCGAAGGAAGGTGGAGATATCGCACAGGTTATCGGATCTGCTGTAATAAAAAAAGGGAAGGTAATTGGAACTTTAACAGGCGAAGAGACGCGTTTGGCCATCTTGTTAGATAATACGTTAGAGACAGAGGAGATGCTTGTAACGTATCCTGACCCTCTTCACCCCAAGTATCGTATTGCCGCAAGATTACTAAAAAAACAATCGACAGATATCAAGATGAAACTGGATAGTGAAACTCCAGAGATAGAAGTCCATGTTCCTATCACTTTAGAAGTTATTGCCATTCCGAGCATGGAGGACTATGTGGAGGATATTAAAAAGCAGCAACTATTGAAGGACTCTTTGGAAACTGGAATGAAGGATAAAATGTTAAGGATCATTAACAAGTCCCAAACTGAATTTGAGGCATGTCCGTTTTACTGGTCCATGGTAGCAAGAAAGCAATTTTTGACCAACCAAGAGTACAAGAAATTTGATTGGAAGAGTCAGTATCCGAAGGCCCGTATCGATGTTTCAGTATCCATTCAATTAAATGAATTTGGTTTGAAATTGCGTACAACTGAAAATAAAAATTATAAGGATGAGTAATCATGTCGATTGTTTTCTGGGGAGTAATTGTTTATTCGTTCATTTATAGCTGTTTGTACACAAAAGTAGTATATCAAGAAGGGAATCGTCTTGGCGCATTAGCCATTGGTTGTATGATCATTATCATGATTTCATTAGCTTTTTCTGTGAAAATTAGATAAGGGGAATAATATAATCTAACAAGCCGACTTTACGAAGTCGGCTCTTAATTTCTTACCGTCAGCTTTAATTGATTCAACAGCATAAATAGCTTTTTCTTGCTCCTTCGGGACATTAGAAAATTGAGCTTGCTTGTACCTTGGATGAAAGAGACCGTTTACGCTGTCTCTTTTGTTTTTTCTTTTTTGAATGTAAATGTGTTAAATGACTTTCATGAGGGGAATCCATTTTTATTAGAATATTCCAGTAAATTTTTGATTCTATTTTACAATTAGCACGGGGCAGTTTGCCCTTTTTGCTACTTTATGACTGACACTGCCGATAACAAATTCCTGTAGGGCATTCAATCCGCGACTACCAATAACCACAATATCGAAGCCATTTTCATTGGCGTACTTCACAATTGTCGGACCAGGTTCCCCGCGAAGAATTTTGATTTCGTAATTTACTCCTGCGTTTTTGGCTTTTTCTTCAGCCGTTCTAAATTTTTCTCTTCTTGTATCCGCTACTCCGGCAGTATTCCAATTCCTTAACACATCTGATTTTGCCCTGTCCTCGTCTACTACAAATACTACCTCTACTTTGGAATCAGCGTTGCATTTCGCAAGGGCTATGGCGTTCTCTGCGGCTCTAACGGAGTGTTCTGAACCGTCTGTTGCCAAAAGAATCTTCTTATACATTTAGAGTACCTCCTTTTGAACTAATGACTTCCAAATTTATTGGCTAATTTACCCACAAGTTCCGAACTATCTTCGTTTAGTCCTGTTACATTCACCTTTATCCCGTTTTCCTCAAATTTATAAACGATTTTATCTATAGCTGCTACTGCTGAATCATCCCACAAGTGAGACTTGCTTAAATTAATTTCCACTTCATCAATGCTTTCCTTGTAGTTGAAAGCAGCCAATAAATCCGTCACAGATGCAAAGAAGAGTTCCCCCGTAATACGGTATATGCGCCTATTATGTTCTAAGACACTGTTAATCTCCACTTTGGATATTTTAGATACAAAGAATATCGCACTCAAGATTATCCCTGCAAAAACACCAATAGCTAAGTTATGCGTGAAAACAACCGTGACAACAGTGACCAGCATCACAATGGCATCTGTTCTTGGTAGGAGGTGTAGCGTTTGAATGGAATTCCAATCAAACGTACTGATGGATACCATAATCATTACGCCAGCCAGTGCTGCCATAGGAATCTGTACCACAATGTCCCCAAGGATGACGATGAGGAACATGAGAAAAACTCCGGCAATTAAAGATGAAAGGCGTCCTCGACCACCTGATTTAACATTAATTATGGATTGTCCGATCATCGCACAACCCGCCATGCCTCCAAAGAATCCCGTAACGATATTTGCTATACCTTGTCCGCTGCTTTCCCTGTTTTTATCGCTTCCTGTATCCGTCATATCATCTACAATCGTAGCTGTAAGTAGGGACTCTAAAAGTCCGACCATCGCTAAGGCTAGTGCATAGGGAAGGATAATTATCAGAGTATCTAAATTAAATGGGACATTTGGGATAAAAAAGGAGGGTAAGGACTTTGAAATGGCCCCCATATCTCCAACCGTTCTGACCCCCGTGTCGCTAAACATTGCAAATGCTGTAACAGTGATAATTGCTACCAATGTGGAAGGAACGGCTTTGGTTAAATACGGAAATAGGTAAATGATAGCTAAAGTTACTGCAACCATTATATACATTATCCATGCCTCACCATAGAAGTGAGGAATTTGAGCCATAAAGATAAGAATGGCTAACGAATTTACAAATCCCACCATAACAGAGCGGGGGATAAACTTCATGTAACGCGATAAACCAAGAACACCGAAAATAATTTGTATTATTCCTGTTAACACGGTTGCTGCTAACAGGTAGTCAAGACCATGTTCATTTACCAGAGTTATCATTAACAGTGCCATCGCACCAGTTGCAGCAGATATCATTCCAGGTCTTCCGCCAACAAAGGCTATGGTTACAGCTATTGTAAAGGAAGCATATAATCCAACCATTGGGTCTACACCGGCTATAATGGAAAAAGCGATAGCTTCCGGTATTAGAGCGAGCGCTACCACTATTCCGGCAAGAACATCCCCCTTTATGTTCCCGAACCAAGATTCTTTTATAGAATCCATAAGTCACACTCCTCTTATTTAGTTCATTTTCCTTTTAAGGTTAGTATGTGTAGTTGATGTCAAAGAAGGGGATGAACATCTTTCCAAATTGGTCCATAAAGAGGAAGGAGATACGGTCTTTATTACGTTAAACTGCCCGTTAGCGTGCATGTTGAAAACACAAAAAAAACGAGCCTGTAGAATCAAGCTCGTTTAGACTAAAATTCATTATGTATGGTGGAGCATAGCGGGATCGAACCGCTGACCTCTACACTGCCAGTGTAGCGCTCTCCCAGCTGAGCTAATGCCCCATAGCACACGGAATACTTCCTGATGGCTGCTTCCTTCCAGATCTTACCTGTTCGAAAGCTTCCGTTGCCTTTGGGCGGTGAGTATATCACCATAAGATGGAGCGGGTGAAGGGAATCGAACCCTCGCGACCAGCTTGGAAGGCTGGAGTTCTACCATTGAACTACACCCGCAAAAGAAAAATTAATTTCCTTAAAGGAAGATAAGAGTAAAGAACGTTGGCTGATGAAATGGCTGTAAGCCAGGTTTTGTTCCTGCTGTGCTCAAACGATGCCAATCTCGCACATATACAGGTGTAGTCATTTAACTATCAGCAATGCCGATCCGTCCCTTTGGTTGAATTCCCGCAGGAAGGTGCCCCTACCATTTCCCTATCTTGACATCAACCCTTCGGGTCAAATTTGATAAAATGATTTTATCAAATTTGAGGTGGAACCTTGATGTCAAGATAGAGAATATTTGGGTTGCTCGCTCGTGGGGTTTACCCGTTCCATCCTTTTAGACAAGGCCCCGTTTCTGTGGCACTTTCAGGTTACTTTCAGCATATCCAATGAAGGACTTAGCAAGATTTCACCGCCGTCAGTTGACTTAATATCAACTGCCCATCCTTGCGAATGGCACGATCACTCCGTGCATCTCAGCACTGGGCGAGCCTGGACTTTCCTCACGGCATTCAGCCGCGCAACTACTCACCATTTCATGTTCTTTCGTTTAATCAGCGACAAGTAACAATTTATCATATATCAGGATCAAAATCATTACTCCATTTGTGTAAACGGAGGTAATGCCATCCATGGCAATAAACTAAACGGATTTCATTATCACCAGCACTTATATCCTCTCCTTTAATGTCCCCATAAATAAAAAACAGATGAGTTAGCTTCCTCACCTGCTTTATCCTATGGTTTCGTTAAGTTATGTATGGGGTTGTTTTGTACTATTTGTCCCCAATTTGTCCCCAATCGGGGTGTTTCATGATTTTTACTGTAACAGATAATTACAGATAAACCCTTGATACAACTGGATTTCTATGGCGGCCCCGAGAGGACTCGAACCTCCGACTCACAGTTTAGGAATGTCTACATTTATGTTGGTTATCATCTAGATTAGTTAAAAACCCTTGATTTTAATGGCTTTTCACTTGCTCTTTTTGAGGTCTAGTGAGTGGAAGTTGGGGCCATTTTGTAAAGTTTGGCCCCAATTTTGGCCCCAATGATTTTATCTCCAATAAGTCGGTCTTAAAACAGCGAACAGCAATCCCCTTATCGAGAAGAACCAAGCTGAAATCAACTTTTATAAATTCACCTTGTTATTCCGCTATCCCCTTTACTTCAACAACAAAGAGGAACAGCTAAAGAAAAGTATTCATTATTGGCATCACCGTACGCCTTGATGTCTGCTTTCCGCGTAAACGTCTTTACTTTTTTCCGTTTGTATCGAGGAAATCCACGACAAATTCATTTGAGTTTGGAAGTAATCGGACGTTTGCATCATACGATGTTAAATCAAATAGATTTGCAGAGGCTCCAGCTTCATTTACTTAAATCAAGCTACCCAATTAAAATTTTTTCCTCTACATACTTCACCTTACTCTTATTGCCTTGCTTCATAAGGGCAAAAGCCATCGTTAACGGACCAATTCTTCCAATAAGCATTAAAATCGTGATAAGAACTCTCCCTGCCGGGGATAGATCTCCCGTTAATCCAGCGGATAGACCTACGGTACCAAAGGCAGATATTGTCTCAAATAATATCAATTGCATTTCTGCTTGTTCGGTATAAGTAAGCAAAAAGAAGATTGAACCTACAAACATGATCGCGGTGACTGCAATCGAGAAGGCTTTATTCACTAACTCCCAGGGAATTCTTCTTTTAAAGATACTCACATTCTCCCTAGCCGTAAGAAAGCTCCAAAGGGCCAATAGTATGAGGGCAAACGTAGTGACCTTGATCCCCCCTCCTGTTGAGGCGGAAGAAGCTCCGATAAACATCAAGAACATAATAAAAATTTGAGAGGAAATCATCATTTCTCCGATATCGATCGTGTTAAAACCAGCCGTACGTGGCACCACTCCTTGGAAGTAGGACGCCCACCACTTGTCTGCGAGAGAGAAGTGGCCAATGGTTTGAGGGTTGTTATATTCTGTGGCAAAGATGATCAGAGTAGCTGTGACGTTCAGAGCTAAAGAAACCAGTAAAGCTAATTTGGAATGTAGGGATAATTTCCGTAAGGACTTCTTGTTCCACAAGTCTAAGATTACCGTGAAGCCTATTCCACCAGCCATAAATAAGAATGTAATTACAATATTGATCGTAGGGTCTCCCACCCACTTACTCAGGCTATCTGGCTCTAACCCAAATCCTGCGTTATTGAACGCAGAGATGGAATGAAAGATACCATAATACAATGCTTGGCTCCAAGGCATCTCGTATGACCAACGAAACGCTAATAGTAGAGCACCCACAGATTCAATAAAAACCGTTAAAGAAATGATGAGTAACACTAGCTTGACTACCCCTTGAATAGAGAATTGGTTTAAGGTGCTTTGAAGTACCACCCTTTCTTTTAATCCAATTCTCTTTCCTAAGACAATAAACATAAATACCCCGGCAGTCATAAATCCCCAACCGCCGATTTGAATTAACGCTAATAAAACAATCTGTCCGAAAAGCGTAAAGGTCGTTCCCGTATCCACAACGACCAATCCTGTCACGCAAACCGCTGATGTTGCCTCAAATAATGCATCTATAAAATTTAATTCATGACCATCTATCGTTGCCATGGGAAGCATCAAGAGAAGGGTGCCGATGAAGATTAGGAACCCAAAACCTAGGATTAATAGCCGTGCTGGATGCAACTCGATTAGATTTAGCTTCTTTAAAGAAAACATAACCCATACCCTCTAATCCTTACATAATGTGCTGCTCAAACCGCTTTAAATCCTGATTTTCTCCAATCACAACCAGGATATCCTCTTGTTGAATCTTGTCATTGGCTTGTGGAGCAATATTAATATGGGGTCCACTTTTTATGGCCATCACATTCACACCGAATCTAGCTCGGATATTTAATTCAACGAGTGACTTCCCCACGATCTTCTCTCCTACAAGCACTTCCACTACACTATAATCCTCAGCTAATTCAATGAAATCCAAAACGTTGGGTGATGCCAGATTGTTAGCTACTCGGCTACCCATATCTCTCTCAGGAAATACCACCTTATCGGCTCCTAGCTTATACAGTACCTTTCCATGGCGTTCGTTTTGCGCCTTGACGGTAATGTACCTTACTCCTAGTTCTTTAAGAATGAGTGTTGTGAGAATACTAGCTTGAATATCATCCCCGATTGCGACAACAACAATATCAAAGTTACGAATACCTAATTCTTTTAAAGCTTGCTCATCGGTTGAATCGGCTTGAACAGCGTAGGTTACATAAGAAATATACTCTTGGATTCTTTCCTCACTTGAGTCTATCGCCATGACTTCATAGCCCATTTCATAAAGTGTTTTTGCTACACTGGAGCCAAATCGTCCCATACCGATGACAGCAAAGGTTTTTTCTGACATAGATAAATTTCCTTTCTCATAATCACTACTAATGGATGATATCTTACTCTTAATATACAAAATTTGCAAACCTATTATCCTGAAGCTTATCGAAACTTAAAGCGATGCCCTATAGAGTGGCATCGCTTCTTTATGATACTACTCTATGTTGGTCCAGTCTTTTACCCGTCCATCCGACACCTTAATGATCTTAGTCTGATAATTTTCTATATACTTAAACAGCCCACTCTCAAAATCTGTATGAAGATCCTTAAAGAATATGCCCTCTACGTCCGTTTTTTCTGTTCTTTCAAAAGCTAATAAATATCCATCTTCTACCTTTTGCAGATAAGCTCTAACGCCTTTCTCATATTGGTCCTCCCACTGATGCAGCTCCCGCTGTACCGAAACAATGTGCAAATCTATGAAATCAATCTTCTTGAGTATTTCATTAACAATGGAACCTTTTGTTATCTGTTCCCAACGACTCTGAGCGGTCTGTCCAAGGACAATTTGCGTAACATGCTTTCGTCGAGAGATCTCAACAATAATATCTGCCACGGTGCGTGAACCCTTTTTCTCAACGAAGAACTCTGCCTGGTAGTGCTTGGCTAGTTCCTTCCATACAGTCAGATTTTCTTGCTTCTCCGTTTGATATTCCTCATAACTTACCGTATCCACAGTTAGGATATACAATGGTGCTTGAAAGGATTGAGCCATTCTCCAGCCCCTCCGAATGAGTCGCTCTGCATTTCGTCCATAACTGACACATACAAGAATAGCTTCTTTCATTTTCATCTCTCCTTTATTAGGAAGGGGGCTAGATTAATCCGCCACTACCAAGACATCCAAATGTCTTACTGCACGTAATAACTTCTGAACAACCGACCCCTCACATATCTCCTTCCAGCGGGTACGAGCCGATTGACCGATGATGACTTGAGTAGCCCCTTTTTCATTCATCTTTGCTACTAATTCTTTAAAGATCACTCTTCTATTTTGTGTCTCATATATTTCAAATCTTCCCCCGAGCCTTTCTGTTAATCCTATTAATCTCTCGAGTTGTATTTCTTCCTCCTGGGTTAAAGGATGATCCTTCACATACGCTACAATCCATTTCGCCTTCAATCGATAGGCAATGCGAAACCCTCTTCGGATTAATCGTTCACTATCCGATCGTATATTCACACAAACAAATATCACTTCTTCTTGTCTCCAAGGACCTCGTAATGTTCGTTTGCGCTCCCATGCTTCCAAGCGCTCATCGACATCATCTGCTACTTCACGTAAAGCCAGTTCACGCAAGGCAATGAGGTTTCCCGTTTTAAAAAAGTTGGATAGGGATTGTTCCACCTTCTCCATCTTATAGATATGTCCTTCTCTCATTCGCTGACGTAGCGCTTTGGGTGAAATATCAACTAATTCAATCTCATCAGCTTGGTGAAGAATATGATCTGGCACAGTTTCGCGGACACGTACTCCAGTGATTTGTTCAACACTATCATTTAAGCTTTCAAGATGCTGTATATTCATTGTCGAGATTACAGATATACCGGCATTTAATATTTCTTCGACGTCTTGATATCTTTTTTCATACTTACTTGTCGGTATATTGGTGTGAGCGAGCTCATCGACTAATACTACTTCCGGATTACGTCTAATAATGGTATCTGTATCCATCTCTTCTAATGTTACATTTTTGTAATTGATTTGCTTTCTAGGAATCGTCTCTAGTTTATCTACCTGTTCGGCTGTCTCTCTTCTCCCATGTGTTTCTAGTAGCCCAATAACCACATCAATTCCTTGTTTCTTTAACTGATTGGCTTCTCGTAACATGGTAAAAGTCTTTCCGACTCCCGGGGCTGCACCCACATAAACTTTGAATGTTCCGCGATTTATTCTCTCAATGGCTTCTACCTTTTCTTCCATGGATAATCGACGATAAGGGTCGGCTTGAGTTACATCCAGATTTTTGGCAGGGATTACTCGCTCCCCTTCCTTTTCACCTCGATCAGCCACAATGAAAATATCAATGTTTTTTGTCTTGCTCATAATTTTATTCACAATGGAGCCTCTCATCACTTCTTCCCAACGAGTTCTCTTGGATTGTCCCATGACAATACGGGTGACTTTTTGATTCATGGCGTACTGAACTATTTTATAAGCTACTTCTCTATCTTGTTCTAAGGGGATTTCCTCAAAGCTACCTCCTAGCTTCTCCACTAATTTAATGATGGATCTTCGAAAGGTGGCTTCCTCTTTGGATAGTTCACGCTTCTGAGATTTAAAGCAAACCACCAACAGCTCTGCCCCTAAGCGTTTGGCAATTTGATGTCCTCGACGGATAAGGATCGAGCCATTCCAATGATACTGAACAGAAACCAAAATTCGTTCTGATGCCCCAGAAGCTCCCACCATTCCATGCTTTTCACGATAATCGTCGAGGTCATCATTCACCCCTTCAGCAACCACTCGCAGGGCTAACTCTCGTAAAACAGCCAGATTATTTCTAGCAAAAAGTAAGTTACTGCGCTGGTCCCCGTGATCTGATATGTGGATTACTCCTTCTTTAATTCTTTTTAATATTGATTCTGGAGTTACATCTAGTAGTCGAACCTCATCTGCTTTCGCTAATGTATCTACAGGTACACAAAAGTCAACTTGCGGTGGTATTCCAGTAAGTTTTTCCGCTATTTCTTTGACTCCTTCTAGCTCATAAATGTTTACTGTTGTAATCACACTAATATTATTAGAAATGAGGTATTGAACATCCTCTAAACGGGTTTCCCTTTGGGCACCGGGACGATTTCGATGTGCCAACTGATCAATTAAGACGACCTCAGGGTTTCTATCTTTGATTTCTTCCACATTAAGATCATATTTCTCTTGATTTCCACAGTTCCAGCGAATAGGGGGGATCATTTCGAGATCGCCAGCTTGTTCCATCGTCTTCGGGTGATGATAAGAGCCAACCACACCGATGATGACATCAATGCCCCGTTTCTTTAAGCTGTTCCCCTCTTGCAACATATGGTAGGTTTTCCCTGAACCACTGACTGCTCCGAGAATGATTTTTAATCTACCTAAATGCATTTTTGAAATGGAATACAAGAGTTCTTCTGGCGATTTCCTTCGAAATGGTTCTTGCATAATTCCCCCCCCTCTTCGTTTATACTCTGAACCGCTGGATCAGTCCCTTTAATTCCATAGAAAGTCGGCTAAGCGAATCCGTAGCTGAAGCAATTTGGTCCATATTTTCCGATTGTCGTTCGGAAGCTACCGCTACTTGCTTCATACTGTCAGCAGCCGTCCTCGCAATAGAGGATAATTCTTCTACTGATGAAGTGGCATCCTTAGAGAATGTAGCAATGTCCTTTGAAATACTTGTAACATCCTGAATTTGTATTGTGACCTGTTGAACCGCCCGGAGTATATTTTGAAATGTTTTTCCTGCCTCATGGACAACTAAAACACCTGAGTCAACATCTTCTGTTCCTTTTTCTATGGAATTCACAGCTTGATTGGTTTCATGTTGAATCTCATTGATTAACAAGGCAATTTGTTCAGCCGATTGCCGCGACTGTTCAGCTAACTTCCTGACTTCGTTGGCTACTACCGCAAATCCTTTCCCCTGCTCCCCTGCTCTAGCCGCTTCAATCGCTGCATTGAGAGCCAATAAATTTGTTTGACTGCCAATCGAGGTAATGACTTCAATAATTTTACCAATCTCTTGTGATTTCGCGCCTAGGCTTCTTACAACTTTAGCCGATTCATCTACAGAAATAGCAATCGATCTCATTTGGGAAACGGTCCGATTTACAACGTCTTCTCCTCTCTCTGCTAACTCCGTTGCTTGTAGTGCCGATTGCGAAACGACCGATGAGGCATCCGTAATGCGTTGAATCCCAGCATGAACTTGGTTCATGGCTTTAGCTGTTTGTTGAGCAGCACCTACTTGCTTATCCGAGCCTACAGCTACTTCTTGGAATGCCGAAACAATCTGATGAATAGACTGCTTCGCCTGAGTTGCGTGTTGCGATAGCTCTGTAGAGGAGGTAGCGACTTCCTCTGAGCTCGGTCCTACTCGACTGATCAGGTTTCGTAGATTTCGTGCCATTTGGTTAATCGCTTGAGCCACGTTTCCTGTTTCATCCTGATGACTAACTTCTATATCTTTTCCTGTTAGATCTCCTAAAGCCATAGCCTCCGCTGATTTCGCTATTGTATTCATTGGCTTAGAGATCTTGGCAGAAATCCAAGCACCAACTAGGATAGAAAGTGAAAATGCGGTAACACTATAGAGATGAACGGCCTGCTTTTTTGACTCCACTTTTTCTGATATCTCCTTACTCCGTTCTTCTAAGCGTTGTAGTTGTTCCTGAGTTAGAGAGGTTGCCTGTTCTTTTATGACCGAGGTGTACGCTTGATCGAGTTCGTCAATATAATAGTAGTAAACTTCTCCTGTCACTCCTAATAGGGATGCGATAAATAGAAATCCTAGCATCAGCTTTAAACGAATGGTGTATTTCATTTGAGTACCTACCTAGATTGAATATTTTAAGCAGAGTGAAAGAACAAGAATACAAGGATAATATCTATCATTTTAATCGCTAGGAAAGGAAAGAGGATCCCTCCTAAT